>DOJA01000355.1:0-588 GCA_003511945.1 Phycisphaerales bacterium
AGCGGCCCCCCCCGGTGGCACCCCCCAGCCGGCGGACGGAGAGGCCAAGCCCGAGGGCGCGCCCAAGCCAAGGAAGTTCACCGCCAAGGGCGTGAAGGTGATCGAGAACCGGCTGTCGTTCGTGCTGGACGCCGAGGCGCTGGGGCTGGGCGAAGGAGTGGCCGGGCTGTCGGCGATCGTCGAGGAGGGGCTGGTGGGGCGTGGGACGCTGCCGGACGGCTCGGCGCTCTCGTGGTCCGCCAGAAAGGCCGCGGCTCAGCCGGAGGAGAAGAAGGACGCGCCTGGTGGCGAGGTCAAGGGGAACACGAAGGAAGACACCTCCGACGAGGACGACAAGGACGCCGACCCCGCGCGCTACGCGGGCGTCCCCGAGCGCTTCGGGTTGCCCTTCGGACCCTTCGCGCTCGACGAGGTTCCCGCGCAGCCCGACTACCTGGTCGTGAAGAACGCGACAATCTGGACCAGCGGCCCCGACGGGATCATCGAGAAGGGCGACCTGATCGTCCGCAAGGGGAAGATCACCTATGTCGGCCCCAGCGTGGACCGGCGCATCCCCGACGGGGCCACGGTCATCGACGCGACGGGCAA
>DOJA01000355.1:636-4116 GCA_003511945.1 Phycisphaerales bacterium
ACGGTCATCGACGCGACGGGCAAGCATGTCACGCCCGGGCTCATCGACTGCCACAGCCACACGGGGATCAGCGGGTCGGTGAACGAATCGACGCAGGCCGTCACCGCGGAAGTGGGCGTCGGCGATGTGCTGGACCCCGACGACATCAACTGGTACCGCCAGCTCGCCGGGGGTCTGACGGCGGTGAACCAGCTGCACGGCTCGGCGAACCCGATCGGGGGCCGGAGCCAGACCACCAAGCTCCGCTGGGGCGTCGCGCACCCGAGCGACATGAAGGTGGAGGGGGCCATCCCCGGCGTGAAGTTCGCGCTGGGCGAGAATGTGAAGCAGTCCAACTGGGAGAACAGCCCGCGCACCCGATACCCGCAGACGCGCATGGGCGTGGAGACCATCATCCGCGACCGCTTCACGGCCGCCCGGGAGTACGCCCAGCGGTGGGCGAAGTGGAACGGGCTGGACAAGCCGGGCAAGGCCTCGACCCCCATGCCCCGGCGCGACATGGAGCTCGAAGCCCTCGCGGAGGTCCTGGGCGCCCAGCGCCTCGTCCACTGCCATTCGTACCGTCAGGACGAGATCCTGATGCTCTGCCGCGTGGCGGCGGAGTTCGGGTTCAAGATCGGCACCTTCCAGCATGTGCTCGAGGGCTACAAGGTCGCCGAGGCGATCAAGGACTACGCCATCGGCGGGTCGGCCTTCAGCGACTGGTGGGCGTACAAGTTCGAGGTGATCGACGCCATCCCCGAGGCGGGCGCGATCATGCACGATGTGGGCGTCACGGTGTCGTTCAACTCCGACTCCGACGAGCTGGCCCGGCGCATGAACATCGAGGCGGCCAAGGCGGTGAAGTACGGCGGGGTGCCCCCGGCCGAGGCGCTCAAGTTCCTCACCCTCAACCCCGCCAAGCAGCTCAAGATCGACGACCGCACCGGCTCGCTCGAAGAGGACAAGGACGCGGACTTCGTCGTCTGGTCCGCCAGCCCGCTGAGCACCTTCAGCCGGTGCGAGGCCACCTTTATCGAAGGGCGCGAGTACTTCTCCCTGGCGCGGGACGCGACGCTCCGCGAGAAGGCGGCCTCCGAGCGGACGCGCCTCATCCAGAAGGCGCTCGCGCAGGGCGCCAAGAAGAAGCCATCCGGGGGCGGCGGGGGGGACGGGGCCGGGCGCCCGACGCGCGGCGCCACGCCCCCCACCATGACCAGCCGGAGCGGGCGCGGGGCCTACTTCGCGCCCGTGGGCGGGCCGGACGACATCGAGCGGGCGCAGGAAGAGGCCGCCCTGCACGCCATGGAGCGCGAGATGAACTGGCTGATCCTCAACGGGTTCGACCCCTTCACCACCCACCGCGGGGCGTGCGGCTGCTCGTCCCAGTGCCTGTTCAACGCGAAGTGATCGATCGCAGCACCCCCCCAAGGACTCTCACGATGCACCGCCATTTCCGTTCGCTTGTTCTCGCTGTGTCCGTGTCGCTCTGCGGGGCGGGGGCTCTCTTCGCGCAGGACCTGATGGTCAAGGCGCCGCCCCAGCGGGCGCCGATCGTCATCCAGGGCGCGACGGTGCACCCCGTCAGCGGACCGCCGATCGCAGGCGGGCATGTCGTCTTCGACGCGGGGAAGCTGACCGCGGTCGGCGCGGGCGCCGCGCCGAAGATCGCCGGCGCGACGGTCATCGACGCGACGGGCAAGCATGTCTATCCCGGGCTGATCGGGGCCAACACGCAGACCGGGCTGATGGAGATCGCCTCCGTCCGCGCGACGCTGGACATGGCGGAGGTGAACGATGTCACCCCCGAGGTCCGTTCGGCGGTCGCGGTGAACCCCGACTCCACGCTGATCCCGGTCACGCGCGCCAACGGGGTGCTGACCGTCGGGGTGCTGCCGATGGGCGGGCTGATCCCGGGCCGGGCGTCGGTGATCCGCATGGACGGGTGGACCTGGGAGGACCTGGCGATCGCCGACGACGCCGGGCTGGTGATCAACTGGCCCAGCATGCGCATCAGCACCGCGTGGTTCATCACCACCACGCCCGAAGAGCAGACCGAGCGCATGACGCGATCGCTGGCGACGATCGACGAGGCCTTCGACGCCGCCCTCGCCTACGCCGAGGCGAAGCGGGCCGATCCGAGCACCGAGACGAACCTCCGGTGGGAGTCCATGCGCCCCGTGCTGGAGGGCGGCAAGCCCGTGATCGTGCGGGCGCAGGAGTTCGAGCAGATCGAGTCCGCGGTGTCGTGGGCCGTGGGGCGCGGGCTGAAGATCGTGATCCTGGGCGGACGCGACGCGGACCTGGCGTCGGACCTCCTCAAGCGCCACGATGTCCCGGTGATCATCGCCGGGACCTACCGCATGCCCCGTCGCGAGGACTCGCCCTACGACTCGGTGTACACGCTGGCCTCGGCGCTGCACAAGGCGGGGGTCCGCTGGTGCATGGCGGGCGAGGGGGGCGACTCCGAGACGCCCCACGAGCGGAACCTGCCCTACCAGGCGGCCATCTGCGTCGCGTACGGCCTGGACCGCGACGCCGCGCTGCGATCGGTCACCCTGAGCGCCGCGGAGCTGCTGGGGGTCGCCGACCGGCTGGGCTCGCTGGAGGTCGGCAAGGCGGCGACGCTCATCGTGACCGACGGCGACCCGCTGGAGATCACCACCGCGGTCGAACTCGCCTTCATCGACGGGCGGACCATCGACCTGTCGAACAAGCAGACCGACCTGGCGGAGAAGTACCGCGAGAAGTACCGCCAGCAGGGGCTGCTGAAGAAGTAAGGACGGGAGCGGAATCATCCGCGGGGTGGTTCGATCAGCCGCGCGAAGAGGCGCCGGGCGCCGGGCGTGATCGACAGCAGCAGCGCCGAGGCGACGCACGCCGTCAGCGTCGTGTTGGAGAGCAGCCCGGAGGCGAACCCCGCCCCCGTGAACACCAGGTGAGGCGCCAGCGCCCCGGCGTTGACCATGCGCGCAGCGCCCGTCCAGGGCATGGGCGCGCCCGACGCCCGCAGCGCCAGCCACGACGCCAGCATCCGCCCGTCGCTGCACCACACCAGCGCCGGCGCCAGCGAGAACCACACCGCCCACGACGACGGATCGAGGGCGCGGAGGTCGACGCGCAGGGCGACAAGCGCGGCCAGCGCAGGGACAGCAAGGGTCCAGAGCAGGTCGAGCGCCCCACGACGGAGCCGCTTGGGCGCAGCCGCTCCGATCGCGGCCCCGACGAGGGCCAGGACCGCGACAACCGACAGGCGCGGGTCCAGGGGCAGCAGGCAAAGCGCCGTGACCCCGCACCACGCAACCCGGGCGGCTCCGTGGGCGCTCCGGGTCATCCCCGGGGCGAAGGGCGCGATCGCACCAAGCGCCAGGGCGCCAACGCGCCCGCCCGTGGGGGGGCTGGGGGCGAACAGCGCGCCCAGCCACGCGCCCCCCACTCCCACCGCCAGCAGCAGGCCGCCCGCCAGCGCCTCCCCGCCGCCCCGGCGATGCGGCGCTGGAC
>DOJA01000096.1:0-165 GCA_003511945.1 Phycisphaerales bacterium
TCCGATCTCTGGGGACTGGGGACTGGGGGTTGTGGCGCTGGAAGGGTGGGCGGTCCGGGAGTTTATGCCCGGCGTCACTTTTTCTTCGGTTCCCGTGATGGGTTGGGGGCCGGGATCTCGGATGGGACTCCGTGGTCGGCGGTCGGCGGGCGGAGGGGGCTGGCG
>DOJA01000096.1:315-3051 GCA_003511945.1 Phycisphaerales bacterium
ACGGAGGGGCCTGCCGACGCCGACCGGGACCGACGACAGACTCAAAGCAAGGGAGCATGCGATGAACAACGCGACGAGCAACGCGACGAACAACGCGTCGAACAGCGGGAAGCGGATGGGCGCTCTGGCGGCCTCGGTGCTGGTGGCGACGATCGCGGGGGGCGCGGGGGGCGCGGAGGGCGCGATCCGCAGGGTCAAGGCGGGAGGGTTCGTCCTGATTTCCGACGGGAACTCGTGGCTGACGCCATTCCAGACCCTGGGCCAGGCCATCGCGGTGTCGCAGCCGGGCGACGAGATCTGGGTCGCCGCGGGCACTTACAACCCGGGCCAGTCCGTCCAGGGGGGGGTGGTGGTGGGCTCCAGCGACCGGGACCGTTCGTTTGTCATGGAGTCCGGCGTGGCGCTGTACGGCGGGTTCAACGGGACCGAGTTCTTCCGCGATCAGCGCAACCCGGGGACGAATGTCACCGTGCTGAGCGGGGACCTGACGGGCACACCCGCGACGAATGACAACAGCCGCACGATCGTGCTGGCCATCGGCGTGGATTCCGGGGGCATCCTGGACGGGTTCACCATCACCGGGGGCTACTGCTCCGATGGCTCGTCGGCGGTGCAGGACCAGACGGGCATGGGCGCCGGGATGTTCATCAGCGGGGGTTCGCCGGTCATTCGCAACTGCAAGTTCGTGGGCAACTCGGCCCGGGGCGGGGGGGCGATCGGGGCGCTCTTCAGCAGCATCACCGTCCAGAACTGCTCGTTCACGCAGGGCTGGGGCGACAGCCGCGGCGGCGGGATCGACATGTGGGGCTGCACGAACATCCTGGTCGAGGACTGCCACTTTGAAGGCAACACCGCCTACTACGGGGGCGGCATCTACGGGAACAACGGCACGGGCGGGCGCATCGAGCGGTGCCGCTTCGTCGACAACCTGTCGGTGAACGGGGGCGGGGTCTCCTGGGCCGGGTTCTCCAACCCGATCGTCCGCAACTGCCTGTTCCTCAAGAACCGCTGCGACCAGATCTCGTTCTTCCAGCACTCCTTCGACGGCGGGGCGGCGCGGAACTGGTGCGCGGGCGTGACCTATGTGAACTGCGTGTTCAACGGCAACTGGGCCAGGGGCAAGGGGGCCGCGGTGTACGACGCCGGACCCTCGGGCTCGACGAGCGTGCAGATCAACTGCACCTATGTGAACAACAGCAGCCGGGACGGCGGGGTGGTCGCCTCGGTGACCCCGCATGTGCCGGTGGTCAAGAACTCGCTGATGTACGACAACCCGGTCACGCTGACCGAGGGCGTGGTCACGCTGGTCAACACCGCGTCGGGGCTCCCGCACTTCGTGGACGCCGACGGCGCCGACAACCTCGCCGCGACCATCGACGACGACCTGCGCCTGGCCTCGACATCGCCCTACATCGACGCCGGCAACAACGCCGACCTCCCGGCGGGCACGACCACCGACTTCGCCGGCAACCCCCGCATCAGCAGCCAGGCCAGCCCCGCCAGCCCAGTCGTGGACCTGGGCGCCTACGAGTTCACCTATGTCCCCGACCACTGCGACGGCGACGCCAACGCCGACCGCGTGGTGGACTTCGACGACATCACCACGGTCCTGTCCCGCTGGCTCACCAGCGGCCCGATGGGCGACGCGGACGACAACGGCACGGTGGACTTCGACGACATCACCGCCGTCCTGAGCCGCTGGCTGCAGACCTGCCCATAACCCAACTCGAACAGACGACTCAGAGTCCCTCACAGAATGACACAGAGAGGGCTAGGAGCGACAGGCGGGACGCCTGTCCCACCAGATGGTGTAGGTCATTCTGTGAGGGACTCTCAATCCGGTCCCCATACCCGGCCCTGCCGGCGTCCCCAGACGGGCGCTCGCGGGGCCGGGCTTCGTGGGGGCGCGGGGAGCCCGAGAGCCCCGAAGGGCGCGTCGGAGGGCGGTTTCCGTCCAGGCGCAGCCGGATCGTCGATCCGGTGAGGGGGCATCGCTGGTCAACTGTCGAAAGTGCGGAGTATTTGATCCCCGGGCTCGCGCTCCCAAGGCGGGCGATTCACTCGCCCGCCGCTCTACCCCCTCTCAACTCGTCTGCACGCGACGCGTGCTGACGAAGTACTCTATCCTCCCCGCCCCATGGCCATTCTCGTTGACGCCAGCACCAAGGTGATCTGCCAGGGCATCACCGGCTCCTTCGGGGCGATGCACACCGAGGGCTGCTTCCACTACGGCACGCGCATGGTCGGCGGCGTGACCCCCGGCAAGGGGGGCACCAAGGACCCCAACGGGCTGCCGATCTTCGACACCGTGCGCAGCGCCGTGCAGGCGACGGGCGCGACGGCCACGATGATCTTCGTGCCGCCCCCGTTCGCGGGCGACGCCATACTTGAGGCCGCCGACGCGGGCGTTGGGGTGATCGTCGCCATCACCGAGGGCGTGCCGGTGCAGGACATGGTCCGCGTCCGCGCCCAGCTCGACCGGATGAACGACACCCGTGCGTCGGGCGAGCGGATCACGCTGGTCGGCCCGAACTGTCCGGGCGTGATCACCCCCGGACCCAAGACCGGCGACGGGACCGGCCCGCGCGACCGCTACACGAACGCCGGCTGCAAGATCGGGATCATGCCCGGCTACATCAACCGGCACATCAGCGAGGCGCGGACGGGCAGGTCGGTGGGCATCGTGTCGCGGTCGGGCACGCTGACCTACGAGGCGGTGTGGCAGACCTCGAACCT
>DOJA01000010.1 GCA_003511945.1 Phycisphaerales bacterium
CACCTCGCCCCCCATCTCGCCCCCCATCTCGCCCCGGCCCCAGACCACGACGACAACACCCGCCGCACCCCCGGTCGAACTCTCGGCGGCCGGCGACGGGCAGTACCTGGTGGTGCCGATCACCGGGGTGATCGGGGAGGAATCGTTCAACTCCGGGCTGGAGCGGGCGCTGAAGCACGCGATGCAGAAGCGGATCGCGCGGGTGGTGCTGGACATCGACACCCCGGGCGGGCTGGTGGACGAGGCCTCGGCCATGGCCAAGGCGATCGCGGCTCACCGGGAGGCGATGGCCAAGTCGGGCCTGAAGGCGGAGTTCATCGCGCTGGTGCGGAACGCGATCAGCGCCGGGATCTGGCTGGCGCTGTCGTGCGAGCAGATGTTCATCGTGGAGGGGGGCGTCATCGGGGGCGCGGTGGCGTTCTCGGTGGACCACACCACCGGGGCCGCCGAGGTGGACGCGAAGATGAACAGCATCTACGCGGCAGAGGTGTCGGCGCTGGCCGATCGCCACGGGTACCCGGCGGCGGTGGTGAAGGCGATGATGATCATGAGCGAGCAGTGCTGGGCGTGGACCGACGCCGAGGGGCGCTGGCGCGTCGAGGCGGAGAAGCCCCGGGAGAACGCGGACAAGGCGTGGAAGGTGGACGGGGCCGCGACGGTGCTGACGCTGCGCTCGGGCGAGGCCGAGCGCCTGGGGATGGCGCGGGTGGTGGGCACACCGGACGCGCAGGCGCTGGGGCCTGCGCTGGGCCTGGAGGGGTGGAAGTCCGCGGGCGACGCGGGCGGGGACGCGATGGCCTGGGCCAAGGGCCAGGCGGAGAAGGATCTGGCCCGCGCGAAGAAGCAGGTGGAGGAAATCAGGGATCTGCGCCAGGAGATCAGCACGATCAACGACACGCTGCTGCCCCGGGCCTTCGAGCGTGCGAACAACGCCCACCCGCACAACTGGCGGTACACCGTCTTCCGCGACACCGGGAACTTCACCCCCGAGTCGCGACAGGACTGGGTCCGCCGAACGGACGAGGCGCTCGCCGCGTGGGAGGATGTGCAGAACGGGATGCGGAAGCTGGACCGGCTGGACAAGCGCCACGAGCAGCTGACGGGCGAGCCCTACTTCAACCGGACGCAGGCGCGGTTCGTGGCCAAGGACATCGACAAGGTGATCAGCGACCTGCGCACGAACCGGAACCGCGCGAGCCCGCCTTGAGGACCGGGGCCACGGCCCACGCCCGGAATCAAGTGTCTTCTGGTGGGGCGGGTCTGGAGCCCGCCTCGCCCTGATCTCGCCTGCCGACGCCCGATGTCGCGCGGTGGTTCGTGTTGAGCGCACCGCTTCCTCTCGGCCCGCGGGGCCGAGGACCGTTGCCATGGGTGGAGGCCGCCCGCTGCGGCCGCAACCCATGGGGAGAAGAAGTCCAAGGGCCATTCCTCCGCCGCGGCCGGGCGAGCCCGATCGGGGGCCGGGAGGGAAGTAGACTGCGCTGGTGAGCCAGACGCCGACCCACATCGGGCCATTTGTCGTCGAGCGGGAGCTCGGGCGCGGGGGCATGGGGGTGGTGTACCGGGCGCGGGACTCGCGCCTGGGGCGGGCGGTGGCGGTCAAGGCCCTGCCCGAGCACCTGGCGCAGGACGCCGAGCGGCTGGCGCGGTTCGAGCGCGAGGCGCGGACGCTGGCGTCGCTCAGCCATCCGAACATCGCCGGCATCCACGGGCTGGAGGTCCACGAGGGACGCCGCTACCTGGTGCTCGAACTGGTCGAAGGTGAACCACTCAACAAGCGCCTGGAACGCGGCCCGCTGGCCCTCGACGAGGCGCTCGAAGTGTGCGCCCAGATCGCCGCCGGGCTCGAGGCGGCCCACGAGGCGGGGGTCGTCCACCGCGACCTCAAGCCCGGGAATGTGATGCTCACGCCCGAGGGCAAGGTGAAGGTGCTGGACTTCGGGCTCGCCAAGTCGAGCGAGCAGGGGGCGAGTTCCTCCAGCGGCTCCAGCCAGAGCCCGACCATGACCACCCCCGCGCGGGGCATCGACGCGACGGCCCCCGGCGCCATCCTGGGCACGGTGCCCTACATGAGCCCCGAGCAGGCCCGCGGACGCAAGGTGGACAAGCGCACGGATGTCTGGAGCTTCGGCTGCATCCTCTACGAGACGCTGACTGGTCTCGGCCCCTTCGCGGGAGAGACGGCGTCGGACTCGATCGGCGCGATCCTGCACAAGGAGCTGGACTACTCCCTGCTGCCGCCCGCGACCCCTGCGCGGGTGCGCGAGCTGCTGAAGCGGATGCTGGAGCGCGACCGCGATAATCGCCTCCGCGACCTGGGCGACGCGATGCTGGAGCTGCAGGCCGCCCGCCACGAGAAGGGGCCTGCGGTCGGCACCGGCGGGCCGACTGGGAGGAGCGGTCGCGGCGTCGGCGCGATGGCAGTGGTCGGCGCGGCGATGCTGGCGCTCGGCGCGGTTGTCGGGTTCCTGCTGCGCGGCGATCGTGCGGCGCCGGTGGTCCCAACCCCCACTGTGGCGACACCCAAGGACCGCCTGCCCGGGTACCGGCTGGCGCAGGTGACCGACCTGGCCGGGGTCGAGACCTTTCCCGTCCTGTCGCCCGACGGGCTGACGGTGGTGTACGCCGCCCGTGACGACGGTGAGGATTGGGACCTGTTCAGCCAGCGCATCGGCGGCTCGAACCCGATCAACCTGACGCCCGACGCGGACTGGGACGACTGGGCGCCGGCCTTCTCGCCCGACGGTTCGCAGATCGCGTTCCGTTCCGAGCGCGACGGGGGCGGCCTCTTCGTGATGGGCGCGACGGGCGAATCGCCAAGGCGCGTCACGAGCGAGGGCTTCGACCCGCGCTGGTCGCCCGATGGCGCGATGCTGGTCTACGCGACGGAGGGAATCACCGATCCCTCTGCGCGGAACCTGTCGAGCGAAGTCTGGGCCGTGCGAGTGTCCGACGGTCAGAAGACCCGGCTGTGCCAGGAGGACGGCGTGCAGCCCTCGTGGTCGCCCTCGGGGGCGCGGATCGCGTTCTGGGGGCTGGCCCCCAAGGGGGGGCAGCGGGATCTCTACACGGTGAGCGCGCAGGGCGGGGAGCGGACGCCGGTCCTGGAAGACGCCGCCACGGACTGGAACCCGGTGTGGTCGCCCGACGGGCAATGGCTGTACTTCTGCAGCAACCGCGGCGGGAACATGGGCGTGTGGCGGGTGAGGATCGATGAACCGACGGGGAAGGCGCAGGATCAGCCGGAGCTGGTGACGGTGGCCCCGGGGGTGGAGGCCGGGTTCCTTTCGCTCTCTCGCGACGGACGACGCCTGGCGCTGGCGGCGTCGTCGGTCATCAGCACCGTGTTCCGCCTGGACATCGACCCGGAGACGATCGCGCCCAAGGGGAGCGCGCGCCCGCTCACGCGGTTCACCAGCGATGCGCGGATGCCGTCGATATCCCCCGACGGGCGCCAGGTGGCCTACATGGGCGGGGGGACGCAGGAGGACATCTACATCGTGCGCGCCGACGGGACCGGGCGCCGGCGCGTGACCAGCGACGCCTTCAAGGACCGCGGGCCCAAATGGTTCGACGGGGGCAAGGAGATCGTCTTCTACTCCGATCGGGGCGGGCAGTACGCGCTCTGGGGGGTGCGCCCCGACGGGGGCCAGCTGCACCTGTTCGCTGAGGGAGAACGCGGGCTGACGCTGCCCGTGATCTCGCCCGACGAGCGCCGCGTGACGGTCAGCGAGCGGGGCCACGGGGCGCGACTGATCGAAATCGGTGACGGGAACATGGAGTTCAAGGACCTCCCTAACCCGCTCAAGAAGGAGGAAGTCGAGCTGCTTCCGACCTCGTGGACCCCCGACGGGCGTCGGCTGCTGGCGCTGGCGGGACGCCAGGGCGTGATCCTTGGCGTCGGCGCGGTCACGCTCGACACGGGCGCGTGGGAGTGGATCCTGAAGGGCAATGATCTGCAGGGCGGGGTGTTCTGCGCGGACGGGAAGCGGGTGCTGGTCGTGCGCCGCGGCCGGTTCCTGGTGGTGGAGCCCGGCCAGAGCGAGCCCCGGCTGGTGTACGAGCCGGAGGGGTCGTCGATGATCTTTGGGGCATATGTCGACCTCGCGCCCGACGGCTCGTGGCTGTGCTTCGACGCCCTGACCGCGGAGGCGGACATCTGGGTGATGGAGTTTGAGGGGGGCGCGGAGCGACCGTGATGCGTACGCATCCGGTGGAGTGGGTGCCGGGGTACGACCGGAGGTCGTGCCCCGCTTTGGCGCTCACATCCACGGGGCACGCGGGGGCCGCGTACCCCGGCACCCATTCAACACAGTGTCGGGCGCATGGGTTGTCCCTCCCCCCGGCCCTCTCCCAAGGGGAGGGGGAGAGAGAGAGAGACGATTCGCGCGCCGTGGCGCTAGCGCCCTCCGACGCGCACCACGAGCACGGTCTCGTCGTCGGTCGCGGGGTTGAGCCCGACGAAGCGCCGCACCTCCCAGATGATGTGGTCGGCCAGCGCCTGCGCCGACGCGCCGGGGTCGGCCCCGATGAAGTCGACGATGGCCCGTCGGAGCCGGGCGCGTCCGAACTTCTCGCCGGCGAAGTTGCGCGCGTCGGGCACGCCGTCGGTGTAGGCCACGACGGTGTCGCCGGGCTGGAGGTCCCACATGCCGCGCTCGTAGCGCTGCTCGGCGAGCACGCCCAGGACCATGCCGCCGGAGTCCAGGGTGTGCAGGTCGCTCTCAGCCGGTCGGCGCCCATCGCTCGGCAATCGCAGGAGCAGGGTGGGATCGTGGCCCGCGGAGCAGTAGGTGAGCCGGAGGGTGGCGGGATTGATCACGCCGTAGAAGACGGTGACGAACTCCTCCGGCAGGGTGTCGCGGACCAGTTGGTCGTTGACCCGGGCGAGCACGGCGTCGAGGTGGTACTGCTCGGAGGCGTGCGCGCGGAGCGACGCACGGACGGCGGCCATGAGCAGCGCCGCCGGCACGCCCTTGCCCGCGACATCGCCCACGAAGAAGCCCAGGTGCCCGCCCAGGGGCATCAGGTCGTAGAAGTCGCCCCCGAGGTCGAAGGAGGGGATATAGCGGGCGCCGATGTCCAGCGGCGGCAGGTGGGGCATCGACGCGGGGAGCATCCGCCGCTGGACGGCGGCGGCGAGTCGGAGCTGGCGCTGCACCTTGCGGCTGCGGCGCTCGGCTTCGAGCAGGTTCGCGCTCGCGACCGCGGCGGAAATCTGCTCGCTGATCGTCTGCAGCAGCACGCGCTCCGAGGGGTCCAGCAGTGTGCGCCGGCGGGTGAACAGGTGGATGGCGCCCAGCCGCTCGCTGTGGAACGAGAGTTCGCTCCGGACCACGCCCTCGAACCCGTCGGCGCGGGCGGCGACGAGGCACTCCTCCGAGTCCCGCTCGATGGGGGGCGGCGCGCCGGGGCCGGGCGCGGGGGGAGCGAGCGGCGCGGCGCCCTCGCGCGGGGGGGCGGGGCGGAAGCGCGAGGCGAAGCGATCACTGATGCCCGAGTGGGCGCGGAGCCGGAAGGTGCGTCGGTCCTCGTCGAGCAGGTGGATGGCCCCCGCGTCGGCCCCGATGCTCTCGGTGGCGACGCGCAGCGCGACGCGCAGGGTGGTGTCCAGGTCGCGGGCGGTGACCAGCAGCGACGAGAGCCGGAACAGGATGTTCAGCTCCTCGTTCCGCTGCGCGAGCACGACATCCTGCTCGCACAGCTCGACGACGGTGGCCACCAGGCGGCGCACGAGCGAGCGGAGCCGATCGAGGTCCGCCGACGCGGTGCGCAGCGGATCGGAGGCGATGACGACGCCCCCGATGACATGGCCGATGACCTCGATCGGCTCGACGAGCCAGCCGTTGTCGGCGGGCATTGCGGGGGGTCCGGGGGTGCC
>DOJA01000009.1 GCA_003511945.1 Phycisphaerales bacterium
AATTAAGCGGGGTGAGGGGCGGGACAATGGGGGGGGGGAGGGTGGGGGGGAGGGGGTGCGGGGTGGTCGGGACATAGCCAAGCTTCACTTGGCCATGGCACGCGGGGGTGGTTGCAGGTGGGGGTCCGGCCACACGACGGCCGTCCCAACGGGGAGGAAAGGTCACTTTGTGAGGGGCTCTAGGCCTGCCTGGCATTGAGGGCACGGCAGGTTCTGATGCCGATGAACGCGGCGCCGATGACCATAGCGGCGCCGAGCAGGACCCCGCCGGGCGCATCGTCGTACCCGGAATAGACCGCGAGCCCCCCTCCGACGGCGGCGAGGCCGGTGGTGGCGAGAACACCCATGAGCGCGGCAGGCCTGATTTTCATGGCGTCGCTCCGTCGTCGTTCGTGGCGGCTCGGATTGTATCCCGGCGGCCGGCCCGTTGCCTCAGCGGCTGCGTGCTACCTGCGGTACCCGACGGGGTGCTCGATCAGGCCGTAGACCTCGCGCAGGAGGGTGATGCCGATGAGGCCGACGAGGGTGAGGGCCCCGAGTATGGCGCCCGATCGCAGGTGCCCGGCGCCGAGCATCCACGCCACGGCGTAGAGAGAGACCCAGACGGCGCCGTAGCGCCGGACCTTGTCGGCGGCGCGGACGCGGTCGGGGGTGAGGCGTGCCTTGTGCCAGGCGTAGGCGACAAACCCCAGCGCGAGCAGGAGCGGGGCAACGGCGGCGTAGAGCGGGACCCAATCGGGCCACCATGCGCCCGAGCGCATGAACCCGACATAGAGGAGGACGCCCGACCAGAACAACCCGCCGGCGCAGGCGACGAGCAGCACCCGCCAGGTGAGGGCGGGACGCTTGCGCGCCAGCCGGTGCGTGACGGCGCCGACGAGCAGCGAGTGCGCCATGACCAGCAGCACCGGCCAGACGAAAGAGAGGTAGGGGTTGGGGGTCATCATGTGGGCGCCGTAGATGAGCCCGAGGGCGACGAGGCCGAAAGAGGGGACATAGCGGGCGACGGCGTTGTAGAACAGCACGGTGGCGGCGGTGAGCAGGGCCATGAGGACGGCGCCGAGCCCCAGCAGCACCGAGCCGAGCATCGCGGTGAGCAGGGTGAGCGCGATCAGCCAGGCGGCGGTCTCGACGCTGAGGCGCCCGGAGGGGATCGGACGCGAGGGGTTCAGCGCGCGGTCGCGTCGGACATCCAGCGTGTCGTTGAGGGCGGTGGCGAAGGCGAAGAGCCCGAGGGCGTAGGCGGCGCCGCCCGCGAGCACGATCCAGAGGGGCCAGTGGGAGGCGTGGACATGCGCCGGGGGTGACATGTCGCGCTCGACGGGGACGACGCGGGTCCAGAGGATGACGAACCAGACATTGGCGACCGCCGCGAACCCCATGGTGATGCGGGTGAGGTGGAAGATGGGGGTGAGTCGGAGGAGGAGCGCGGGCATCGCGGGGTCGATGGTACTGGGCGCTGAGGTTGGGGATCGGAGGCGACGGTCACTGATCCTCGGGTCGGAATGTTGGTGGCGCGCGCGGAGACTGGTTGTCCCTCCCCCCGGCCCCCTCCAAGGGAGGGGGAGTTCGGTCTTCGGTGGCGCGGGACACTCAGACGGGTTGGGGCTCCGCCCCGGCGCCGTCGCTGAAGACCCGCAGCCCCCCCGCGAGGAACTCGTCCAGCGCGTCGTGGATGTCCGCGGGCGAGCGCGCGGTGCGCACCCGCTCCTTCAGGGGCTTGCACGGGCCCAGGGCCTTGCCCATCCAGGAGATCCGCCGGCGCATGTGGTTGAGGGCGTAGTGCTCGTCGCGGAAGCGGAGCATGAGCTCGAAGTAGCGCCGCACGATGGCGATGCGTTCGGGCTCGTCGGGCTCGGGGCCGGGTTCGCCCGTGGTGAGCAGGGCCCAGGCGCGCCGGAAGATCCACGGGCGCGCGAACGAGCCGCGCCCGATCATCACCCCGGCGCAGCCGGTGCGATGGATCATCTCCTGCGCCAGTTCGGGCGTGAGGACATCGCCGTTCCCGATGACGGGAGGCCCCCCCTGCTCCGGCGGGCCCAGCGCCGCGCGGACCGCCTCCACCACGGCGCGGATGCCCTCGTGTCGGACGCCGCCCTTGAACATCTGTTCCGTCGTGCGCCCGTGGACGGTGATGGCGCTGATCCCCACCCGGGCCAGCGCCACCGCGAGGTCGGGGGCGACAATGCAGGAATCGTCCCACCCGAGCCGGAGCTTGGCGGTGACGGGGACGCGCCCGCGCGTAGCCCGCTCGACGGCGCGGACGACGGTCTGTGCGAGGAGCACAGTGCGGTCGGGGGTGCAGAGGAGCTTGGACCCGCCGTCCTTCTTGGTCACCTTGTCGACGGGGCACCCCATGTTGATGTCGATGACCGTCGCGCCGTGATCGACGGCCCAGAGGGCGCCCTGGGCGAGGATGTCGGGTTCCCCGCCGTAGAGTTGCATGCAGAGGGGGCGATCGTCCTGGTTGGTGGAGGCGAGGTCGAGCGACTGCGCCGTCCCGCGCAGCAGCCCGTGCGGGGAGAGCAGGTCGGTGCAGGCGAGCCCGAGCCCGCCCAGTTCGCGGCAGGTGATCCGCCAGGCGAGGTCGCAGTAGTTAGCGACGGGCGCGAGGAGCAGGTTGGTGGCCAGTCGGACCGGGCCGATCGAGACCGGGGCGGGGTGGTCGGGAGCCCTCACGGAATCGGCGCGCTGCGTCGTGCGGGTGTCGCTCAATACGGCGTCGCGCGGTTCATCATGCGGCTGGGGCGATCGAAGAGCATCAGTCGCCCGAGGTCCTCGTTGAACTGGCGCAGGTTCGTGTCATTGATGTAGGACAGGGAGTTGGCGACATCCTGGTCGCTCTGGGAGATCGTCATTTCTGCGGGGCTCGGGTTGGCGCGGAACTGGTCCGCCTGCGAGCACCCCGTCAGCAAGGCGGCGGCCCCCAGGACGGTCCAGGCGACGATGGATCGGGCGGACTGGGCTTGGCGGGGGCGGGGCATCGGGGCGCTCCTCGGGAAAGGGACGGTCAGGATAGCCGATCGATCGGCGATGCGAGGTG
>DOJA01000011.1:0-11068 GCA_003511945.1 Phycisphaerales bacterium
CCCTGCCCCCTCCCACCCCCCGGGGGGAGGGGGAGGAACTGTCACCCCTTGGCGGCTTTCCATGCTTCCAGCACGGCCTTCTCAGGTGACGCGGCGATGCGGTCGTGGAGGCGCTTCTGGCGCTCGGGGGGCAGCGACTTGAACCACGCCAGCGTGTCGCGGCAGATGTCGGCGGTGGGACGGAACGACAGGCCCGCCTTCCGGGCGCGGTCGTTCTTCCATGTGTGGAAGCCGGCGAACTCGCCCTCGGGCGGGAGCCAGATGGGCAGTGAGCCGGGGGGAGCGCCGTGCTCGGCGAGGAACTTCGCGTCCACCCAGACGAGTTCGGGCTTGTTGGAGGAGGCGTCGACGCAGGCCTGGAGGACATCGCCCCAGCGGGCGCGGGTTTCCGGGCCGCAGGCGTTGAAGAGGCCGGTGGTGGTGTCCTCGACGATCCGGACGAGCCAGGCGCCGAGGTCTCGGACATCGATGAAACGGAGGGGGTCGTCGGGGGAGCCGGGGGCGAGCATGGTGCCGCCCATGTCGGCGCGGACGGGCCAGTGGGTGAAGCGGTCGGTGGGGTCGCCGGGGCCGACGATGTAGCCGGGGCGGACATTGGCGACGCGCCCGGGCATGGCGGCCTCGGCGGCCTCCTCGCAGAGGGCTTTGAGCCCGCCGTAGTTCTTCATCTCTTCGCCCATGGTCTCGACGGTGGGGTCGTCGAGGCGGGCGACGGGGGCGGACTCGTCGTTGTTGGGGGTCAGGGTGTCGGCGTAGGCGGAGATGCTGGAGATGTAGACATAGTGCTTCACGCTGGGGGCGAGGAGCGTGGCCGAGGCGCGGACCATGCGGGGGTAGTAGCCGGAGTTGTCGATGACGGCGTCGAAGGACTTGCCCTCGAGCTGGGTGAGCCCCTTGGGGCTGGTGGGGTCCTCGTCGACGCTGTGCTTGAGCGGGTCGCGGTTGCCGAAGAGGCGGGTGACGCGCTCTTCGCCCTTGAAGTCCTTGCCGGTGCGCTTTTCCGTGCGTCCGCGGTTGAAGAGGGTGAGCGTGTGGCCTCGGGCGAGGGCGGCGTCGACGGTCGCCGGCCCGAGGAAGCCGGTCCCGCCGAGGATGAGGATGTGCAGGGGCTTGGCGGCCTGCCCCTGCGCGGCGCGGGCGAGCGCGCGGGCGGAGATGCCGCCCCCGAGGGAGACGGCGGCGCCCGCCGCGATGGACTGTTGGATGAACTTGCGCCGGGTGGTTGTCACGCCTTGCCTCCGTGGGGAATCGGCCGCCGGAAACCGCGGGGTGATAGCGCCCGGAGCGCGCGCGGTTGCAGGGGGGATACCGGGGCGGGGCATCCGCGCGGGGGTTGAGCGGTAGCACCGCCCGGCGCGGCGGCCGAGGTGGAGTGCCAAAGGGTGCGGGGAGAGAACGGACGCAAAGAGCCGGTCGAGGGCGCGCCGGGGGGGTGGCTGGGGCGCGTGGCGCTGGTGCGCCCGGGCGAGGGGGCGGCGCTGGTGTGGTCGGCGTCGTGGGTCTTCCTGCTGATGGCGTCGTACTTCATTCTGCGTCCGGTCCGTGAGTCGTTCGGGGTGGAGCGCGGGGCGGACGACCTGCCGGCGCTCATCACGGCGACGCTGGTGGTGATGACGCTGAGCCAGCCGGTGTTCGGGTGGGTGGTGTCGCGCCTGCCGCGCCGGCGGTTCATCCCGCTGGTCTACCGCTTCTTCGGGCTGAACCTGCTGGCGTTCTTCGCGCTGTTCCATGCGCTGCCCGACGGGGCGGCGCGCCTGTGGCTGGGGTACGGGTTCTATGTGTGGCTGAGCGTGTTCAACCTGTTCGTGGTGTCGGTGTTCTGGGGGTTCATGGCGGATGTGTGGACGCCCGAGCAGGGGCGCCGGCTGTTCGGGTTCATCGGCGTGGGGGCGACGCTGGGGGTGATCGCGGGGTCGTGGTTCACCAGCGCCCTCGCGGACGACATCGGGCGGGTGAACCTGATGCTGGTGTCGCTGGTGCTGCTGGAGGCGTCGGTGTGGGCGATGGTCGGGGCGGCGCGCCGGTTCGGCGTGCGCGCGGAGCGCGGCGCGAAGCCGGACCTGAGCCCGGGCGCGATGGACGGGCTGCGCCAGGTGTTCGCGTCGCCCTACCTGCTGGCGATCAGCGCGTACATGCTGTGCTTCACGGTGTGCTCGACATTCCTCTACCTGAAGGTGGGCGAGGTGGTCAGCGCGGAGATCACCGACCGAAACGCCCGGGTGGCGTACTACGCCGACCTGCGGCTGTGGGAGAATGTGCTCACGCTGCTGACGCAGGTGTTCCTCACGGCGCGGATCATCCGGGCGGTGGGCGTGGGGCCGGCGCTGACGGCGGTGCCGCTGGTGACGATCGCGGGGTTCTTCGTGCTGGGGCGGGCCGAGGCGTGGGGTCTGCCGATGCTGAGCACGGTGTTCGTGTTCAGCGTGGCGCGGGGGTGGACGAACTACGCGGTGAGCAAGCCCTCGAAGGAGATGCTCTTCTCGATCGTGTCGCGCGACGAGAAGTACAAGGCCAAGCCCTTCATCGACACCTTCGTCTACCGCGGGGGCGACGCGCTGGGGGCGTGGGCCCCCAGGTGGCTGGCCAGCGCGGGCGTGGCGCTGTGGGGCGGGGCGGCGGCGGTCGGCGCGATCGGCCTGGGGCTGGGGCTGGCGCTGGGGTTGATGCGCGAGCGGCGGGGGCGGACGGTGGCTGATGGCGGGAGTGCCCCATCGGAGCCCCTCGGTGTGTGATGCAGACGGGCTCTGAAGAGACGGGCGGGCCGCCCGTCCCACCAGATGGAAAAGGCCCTTCTGCGCGCGGCCTCGGTTGATGCAGGCCCGCGCATCCCTATCCTTGCGCTCACCGGCGCGGGCGCGTCCCGCGGCGTGCGAACACAAGCCGAACTTCATGCACTCCGGACGATCCGAAGGAGCCCGCCGTGCCCGACGCCTCAGCCCGCCCGAACCCGTTCAACAGCCGGCGCACCCTGCGGACGGCCCACGGGTCGTACACCTACTTTGACCTGGGGGCGTTGACACAGCAGAAGATCGGGCGGGTCGATCGCCTGCCCTACTCGATCCGGGTGCTGCTGGAGGCGATGCTGCGGAATGTGGACGGGTTCGTCGTGACCAACGACGATGTGCTCGCGCTGGCGAACTGGAACGCCAAGAAGCCCGAGCCGGTCGAGGTGCCCTTCATGCCCGGGCGGGTCGTGCTCCAGGACTTCACGGGCGTGCCCTGCGTGGTGGACCTGGCGGCGATGCGGGACGCGATGAAGCGGCTCGGGGGCGATCCGAAGTCGATCAACCCGCTCGTGCCGTGCGACCTGGTGATCGACCACTCGGTGCAGGTCGACGCCTACGCCAGCGGGGCGGCCCTGACCATCAACGCGCAGAAGGAGTTCGAGCGGAACACCGAGCGCTACGAGTTCCTCAAGTGGGGCCAGCAGTCGCTGCGCAACTTCAGCGTCGTCCCCCCCGCGACCGGGATCGTGCACCAGGTGAACCTGGAGTACCTCGCGCGGGGGGTGTGGACGCGCGAGCAGGACGGGGAGACGATCGCCTACCCAGACTCGTGCGTGGGCACCGATTCGCACACGACGATGATCAACGGGCTCGGGGTGGTCGGCTGGGGCGTGGGGGGCATCGAGGCCGAGGCGGTGATGCTGGGCCAGCCGGTCTACCTGCTGACGCCCGAGGTGATCGGCTTCAAGCTGACGGGGCGCCTGCCCGAGGGGTCGACCGCGACCGACCTGGTGCTGACCGTCACCGAGATGCTCCGCAAGCGCGGCGTGGTGGACAAGTTCGTCGAGTTCTTCGGCCCGGGCATCGGCGCCCTCTCGGTGCCCGACCGCGCGACGATCGCCAACATGGCCCCCGAGTACGGCGCGACCATCGGGTTCTTCCCGATCGACGCGGTGACGCTCGACTTCCTCCGCTTCACCGGGCGGGACGAAGCGACGGTCGCGCTGGTCGAGCAGTACTGCAAGGCGCAGGGGCTGTTCTGGACGCCCGACGCGCCCGCGCCGGAGTTCACCGCCACGCTGGAGCTGGACCTCGCGACGGTGCGCCCCTCGCTGGCCGGCCCCAAGCGCCCGCAGGACCGAGTGGAGCTCACGCGCGTGAAGAGCGCGTGGGTGAAGGAGCTGACCGACTCGTTCGGCAAGAAGACGCCCGCTGAAGCGGTCCACATCGGACGCTGGGCCGGCGAGGGGGGCGCCACCGGGGGCGCCACCGGGGGCGCGACGGCGGGCGCGCCGGTCAACGCCAACGGCGCCCCCCGGAGCGGCGACGCGGGCTGCGACGGGGCGCCGGTGTCGCTCGACGGGCAGTCCTTCAACCTGCACCACGGGGATGTCGTCATCGCGGCGATCACCTCGTGTACGAACACCAGCAACCCGGATGTGATGATCGCCGCCGGGCTGGTGGCGCGCAAGGCGCGGGCGCTGGGGCTCACGCGCCGGCCCTGGGTGAAGACCTCCCTCGCGCCGGGGTCGAAGGTGGTGACGGAGTACTTCGACAAGGGCGGGCTGACCGCCGACCTCGAGGCGCTGGGCTTCCACACCGTGGGCTACGGCTGCACCACCTGCATCGGCAACTCCGGCCCGCTGCCCGAGCCCGTCGAAGCGGCCATCAAGACGGGCGACCTCGTCGTCGCGTCGGTGCTCTCGGGCAACCGGAACTTCGAGGGGCGCGTCCACGCGGCGGTGAAGGCGAACTACCTCGCCGGCCCGCCCCTCGTGGTCGCCTACGCCATCGCGGGGAGCGTGGGCATCGACATCACCACCGAGCCCATCGGGCGCTCAAGGGACGGGCGACAGGTCTACCTCAAGGACATCTGGCCCACGCACAAGGAGGTCCAGGACCTCAAGGCCAGGTGCGTCACGCCCGACCAGTTCCGCACCCAGTACGCCCGCGTGTTCGACGGCAACCCGACCTGGAACGCGGTGCCCGTTTCCTCCAGCGAGTCCTACCCGTGGAGCGCGCGGAGCACCTACATCCAGAACCCCCCCTACTTCGAGAGCATGACAATAACGCCCCCCCCCCCGGGGGGGGGGGGGGGCTCAACGCCGGTCCGCGGGGCGCGCTGCCTGGCCCTGCTGGGCGATTCGGTCACCACCGACCACATCTCCCCCGCGGGGGACATCGCCGAGAAGAGCCCGGCGGGGGAGTACCTCAAGTCGCTGGGCGTCCCCCGCAGCCAGTTCAACTCCTACGGCTCGCGCCGCGGCAACGACCGCGTGATGACCCGCGGCACCTTCGCCAATGTCCGCGTGAAGAACCGGCTGGCGAGCGAGGACGGCAAGGTCCGCGAGGGCTGGTGGACGCGGGACTTCTCGACGAGGGGCGACGGGAAGACCGTGGTCCCCATCTACGACGCCGCGATGAACTACAAGGCGGAGGGCACGCCCCTGGTGGTGCTGGGCGGGAAGGACTACGGCATGGGCTCCTCCCGCGACTGGGCGGCCAAGGGCACCATGCTGCTGGGCGTTCGCGCGGTGATCAGCGAGTCCTTCGAGCGCATCCACCGCTCGAACCTCGTGGGCATGGGCGTGCTGCCCCTGAACTTCATGCCCGGTCACAGCGCGCAGTCGCTGGGGCTCGACGGGACCGAAGTGTTCGACATCGACATCCCGGCGGCCCTGGAGCCCCGGGGCGAGATCACGGTCCGCGCGACGCGGACCCACGGCGCCGACAAGGGGAAGGTGGTCGCGTTCACCACCCGCTGCCGCGTTGATACGCCCGTGGAAGCGACCTATTACGAGAACGGCGGGATCCTGCACACGGTGCTGCGGAAGATCCTGAACGAGAGCCGCCAGGCCGCGCGGGCGTGATCGGAGCACGGGCTTGCATCGGGTCCGCAAGGCGAAGAGGTGACCACGCATGCACGCCCTCCGGGACGCTCACCTGCACCTGGATCAGCACGGCGAGGAGCTCTCGTGCGTGGACCTGAGCGCCTGCCGCTCGAAGGCGGAGTGCCTGGAGGCGCTGGCGCGCGGGGCGGAGCGGCTGGCGCCCGGAGAGTGGCTGAAGGCGAGCGGGGCGCGGGTCGAGGCGTGGGGCGGGCAGGGCTGGCCGACAGCGCACGAAGTCGAGGCGGCGTCCGGCGGACGCGCGACGGTCGTGCGATCGTTCGATCATCACGCGCTGGTGGCGTCGGCCTCGGCCCTGGCGGCGGCGCGGATCGATGGGGGGACTCCGGACCCGACGGGAGGGATCATCGAGCGCGGGGCGGGTGGTGCTCCGACGGGGCTGCTGCTGGAGCGCGCGTGCGGGCTCGTCTTCGCGGCGATGCCCCGCGCGAGCGATGAGCGGTACCGCGGGTGGATCGTGGCGGCGCTGGACGATCTGGAACGGCGCGGGTTCGTCGAGGTGCACGACATGCTGTCGGACGCGCGGCTGGCGCGGGTGCTGCTGGAGCTGGAGCGCCAGGGGCGGCTGCGGCTTCAGGTGCGCCTGTTCGCGCTGGAAAATGAGTTCCTGGCGCTGGCCTCGGAGGCGGACGGGTGGGAGACCGACCTCGTGCGCCTGGGCGGGCTGAAGATCTTCACCGACGGCACGCTCAACTCGCGCACGGCGCACATGCTGACGCCCTACCGCCATCCCCTCCCCGGACGCCCGTTCGGGACGGCGCTGATGTCGGGGGAGGAGATCGAGCGCTCGGTGCGCCTGGCGGACGGGGCGGGGTACCCGATCGCGGCGCACGCCATCGGGGACGCGGCGGTTCGCTCCGTGCTGGACGCGATCGAGCGCGCCGGGCCAACCACCTTCGGCCAGCGCGTCGAGCACGCGGAGTTCGTCGACGACGCGGACATCCCCCGCTTTGCGGCGCTCGGCGTGGTCGCGTCCCTGCAGCCGTGCCACCTGCTGACCGATGTGGAGGCGATCGAACGCCTGATGGCCCACCGCGGGGAGCGGGCGTTCCCGCTGCGCGATCTGGTCGAGAGCGCCGAGAAGATCTATGAGGCCTGCGGCGCCGAGCTGACGCTCCATCGCGCGCCGGCCATCGGCGGCTTCGCGAGCCACGAGGTCGGCACGATCCGCATGGGAAAGAATCCGAAGACCTCCGTGCTCAACGCGTGGAACCAGGCGCACGAGGTGAAGAATCTGTATGTCGTCGACGGCAGCTGCTTCACGACCTTTCCCGAGAAGAATCCCACGCTGACCATTGCGGCCCTGGCGGTCCGCTGCGCGCGGCATATCGCGGCGCAGCGAAAGAAAGGCGCGCTGTAGCGACGACGCAGCGAGGGCGCGCCTGCCTGAGGCACCAGTTTTCCTTCAATCGACAAAGAAAATGCGAAGGCGCTTTCCCGCGGCTTCGCACTCCGGCAAACACCAACATGCGTGTGGAGCAGTCGAGGCCATGCGCCGAATCAGAGGAGGACCGACATGCTGCGATCCATCACGCAGACGCTCCGGCGGTGCGCACCGCTGATCTTGGTTCTATGTACTCTCTCGATCCTGGCTGCGGGACAGGGCCTGACCGGCCAGATCTCGGGAACGATCACCGATCAGAACGGCGCGGCCGTGGCGAAGGCCCGGGTCGAGGTCGTCAATCAGGAGACGGGATTGCGCCGCGAAGTCGAGGCCGATTCGGACGGCCTGTTCGTCGCGACGCAACTGCTGCCGGGCACCTATGCCATCTATGTGACGGCGAACGGATTCCGGAAATACGAGCAGACGAACATCGTGCTGACGGCGAATGAACGCGTCACGCTGCGCAAGGTGAACCTCGAAGTCGGCGACGTGTCGCAGACGGTGACCGTGACGGCGGAGGCCGCCCGCGTGCAGACCGAGAGCGGCGAGCGGGCCGGCCTGATCGACGAGCAGCAGATCCAGAGCATCGCGCTCAAGGGGCGCGATTACATGGGGCTGGTCAAGCTGCTGCCCGGCGTCGTCGACACGGCCAACCGGGAAGCGCCCGGCTGGAACAATCTGGTGGGCGTCTCGATCAACGGCTCGCGCGGCGGGACGATCAACCTGACGCTCGACGGCGTCTCGTCGCTCGACACGGGCTCGCAGCTGGGCCCCTATCTCGCGCCCGGCCTCGACGCCATCGGCGAAGTCAAGGTGCTGCTGACCAACTATCAGGCCGAATACGGGCGCAGCTCGGGCGGCACGATCAACGTGGTCATCAAGAACGGCACGCGCGATTTCCACGGCGGCGGGTTCTATTTCAAGCGCCACGAACAGTTCAACGCGAACGAGTTCTTCAACAACCTGCGCAACCAGGCCAAGCCGCGCTATCGATTCAATTACTGGGGCGGCAACATCGGCGGCCCCGTGCTGATTCCGGGCACGAACTTCAACAAGAACCGCGACAAGCTCTTCTTCTTCTGGTCGCAGGAGTATCTGCCGCGCCTCTATCCGACGCGGCAGGGCAACATCACCTATCCGACGGCGCTCGAACGGGCGGGCGACTTTTCGCAGAGCTTCGACACGAACGGCCGCCTGATCCCGGTGCGCGATCCGCAGAAGACGGGCGCCTGNNCTGGCCGACGCCACAGGCAAACCGATCATCATTTACGATCCGGCCACGACACGCCCGAATCCGAACGGGCAAGGCTTTCTGCGCGATCCGTTCCCAGGCAACATCATTCCGGCCAATCGCATTGACGCCAACGGCCAGAAGCTGCTGACCATCTTCCCGCTGCCGAACATCAATCCGGCAACCGTCAATTACAACTACAACAACGTCTTTCAGAGCCAGGTGGACCAGCCGCGCCGCGAAGAGATCCTTCGCATGGACTGGAACATCTCGTCGAAGACGACCTTCTATGCGCGCGGCATTCAGAATTACGAAGCGTTCAAGGGCGACTTCAATTTCGTGCTGGCGTCGAACGTCTGGCCGCAGTTCCCGATCAAGTATCAGATCGACAGCCGGGGGCTGGTCAGCACGCTGATTCACACCTTCTCGCCGACGCTGACGAACGAGTTCACGTTCGGCATCAACCGGGCGCTGCAGACGGTTGCGCCGCTCAATCAGGCGGGCATCGACCGCAACGACCGGGTCAAGCTCGGCATGACGCTGCCGCAGTTCTTCCCCGCGGCCAATCCGCTGCGGCTGGTGCCGAACGCGACCTACGGCGGCATCCCGAACGCGACGCAGCTCAACATCGAGCAGCGGTTCCCCTTCTTCGGGACGAACAACATCTGGAACTGGTCGGACAATCTGTCGCTGGTGCGCGGCAATCACAACATGAAGGCCGGGTTCTATTTTGAATACACGACGCGCAATGCGGCGCGGTCAGCGGCCTTCAACGGGACGTTCAGCTTCGACCGCAACGTCAACAATCCGCTCGACACGAATCATCCCTTCGCGAACGCGCTGATCGGATCGGTCAACGCCTACACCGAGGCGAACAACAAGCTCGACGGGCACGCGCGCTATCGCAACGTCGAGTGGTTCGTGCAGGACAACTGGAAGGTCACGCGCCGGTTCTCGATCGATGCCGGGGTGCGTTTCTACTATATCGAGCCGACCTACAGCGAGGGCGACTCGCTGGTCTTCTTCGATCCGACGCTCTACGATCGGACGAAGCAGCCGGCGCTGATGACGCCGCACTGTCTGACGGCGAATCCGTGTTCGGGGACGAATCGCGTGGCGCGCAATCCGGTGACGGGGGCGATCGCGCCGGCGGTGAAGATCGGCACGTTCGCGGATGGTACGGGGACGCCGTTCCAGGGGATGCGACAGGCGCAGGAGCGGGTCTTCAACACGCCGCCGATTCAGGTCGGTCCGCGAATCGGCTTCGCCTATGACGTGTTCGGGGACGGCAAGACCTCGATCCGGGGCGGCATCGGCGTCTTCTACGATCGCTTCAACGACGATCAGGTGCTGCAGCAGCGCGAGCAGCCGCCGAATCTGATCACGTATACGGCCAATTTCACGACGATCCGGGATCTGCTGGCGACGCCGCTCAGCGTCAACCCGCCGGGGGTCAACGCCATCACGCCGGATTACGACCCGACAGCGGTCTACAATTTCAGTCTGGGCGTGCAGCGCGACATCGGCTTCAACACGGTGCTCGATGTGGCCTATGTCGGATCGCTGGCGCGGCATCTGCTGCAGCGGCTGAGCCTGAACGCCGTGCCGTATGGCGCGCGGTTCCTGCCGGCGAGCATCGACCCGACGGTGGCGGGCAACGCGACGCCGCTGCCGGACAACTTCCTGCGGCCGATCAAGGGCTATGCGGACATTCAGCTGATCGAGACGGGCGGGAACTCCAATTTCCACTCGCTGCAGGTGCAGTTGAATCGGCGGCTCTCGTCGAGCGTCTCGTATGGCGTGAGCTATACGTGGTCGAAGGCGATGAATCTGGTGGACGGGAACAACAACGCCGTCAATCCGTTCATCGACCGCAATGTGCGCAATTACGGGCGGGCGTCGACGGACCGCACGCACAACTTCGCGGTGAACTATGTCTATCGGCTGCCCTCGCTGGCGAAGTACTGGAACACGGGGGTCGGCCGGCAGATGTTCGACGGCTGGGAGTTGTCGGGCGTGACGTCGTTGATCAGCGGCGCGCCGTCGGGCATCGGCTATGCGCTGGTGCAGGCGCGGGATCTGGTCGGCGGCGGCGGCGCGGGCGTGGACAGCCGGGTCGTGCTGATCGCCAACCCGGTGCTCGCGCGGGATCAGCGCGACAAGATCTGTCAGCACAGCTTCGCGGCGACGAATACGGCGGCGCAGACGACGGCGGTCGGCGGCTGCCACCTCAACGTCAATGCCGTGCTGCCGCCGACGGCGGCGGGCGATTTCGGTCGGGGCAATGCCGCGAAGGATCTGTTCCGGTTGCCGGGAACGAACAACTGGGACATCTCGCTCTTCAAGACCTTCAAGCTCTCGAAGGACGGCGGCGTGCGGATGCAGTATCGGCTGGAGATGTACAACGCCTTCAACCACACGCAGTTCACCGGCGTCGACACGACGGCGCGCTTTGACGCGAACAACAATCAGGTCAACGCGCTGTTCGGTTCCTACACGTCGGCCGCCAATGCGCGGCGCATCGTGATGGGGTTGAAGCTGAACTTCTGAGGTCGACCAAAAACGGAGAGGAACCACGGGGGGCACGGGGAACACGGGG
>DOJA01000011.1:11253-13124 GCA_003511945.1 Phycisphaerales bacterium
TCCCATTGACTCGGATCTGGAAAAGTGTCCCGACATCAGGTCGCAGGGCAGAAAAGGAGGAGGGATGCGCGAAGAAATCCGATGGGGGTTGTTGATCGTCCTGTTGCTGACGGGGCTGCCGCTGTCCGGGCAGGCGCAGAGCGCGAAGCCGGCGCCGCCGAACATTCTCTTCATCGCGGTCGACGATTTGAACGACTGGGTCGGGCCGCTGGGCGGGCATCCGCAGGCGAAGACGCCGGCGATGGACCGGCTGGCGCGGCGGGGAACGGTCTTCACGAATGCGCACACGCAGGCGCCGCTCTGCAATCCGTCGCGGGCGAGCCTGCTGTCGGGACGGCGGCCGTCGTCGACCGGGCTCTATACGCTGCAGCCGGGCGTGCGGGCCGTGCCGGCGCTGCGCGATCACGTGATGCTGCCGCAGTATCTGGCGGGGCGGGGGTATCGCACCTTCAGCACGGGCAAGATCTATCACGACGGCTCGATCAAACCGGCCGAGCGGGCGCGGGAGTTCGAGGCTTGGGGAACGAACGGCCCGATGCCCTATCCGCCGCAGAAGTTCGTCGCGACGCCCGACCCGATCAAGGCGATGGACTGGGGGATCTTCCCGGAGAACGACGAACAGCAGGCCGACTGGCAGATCGCGGATGCAGCCATTCAGTACCTGAAATCGGCGCCCGCGGACCGGCCCTTCTTTCTGGCGGCGGGATTTCGGCTGCCGCACGTGCCCTGCTTCGCGTCCCGGAAATGGTTCGATCTCTATCCGGACGAGACGCTGGCCATGCCGCCGGTGAAGGCGGACGATCGGGACGATGTGCCGGATTTCGCCTGGTATCTGCACTGGAAGCTGCCGGAGCCGCGCCTCTCGTGGCTGCAGGCGAGCGCGCAGTGGCGGCCGCTGGTCCGCGCCTATCTCGCGAGCATCAGTTTCATGGACAGCCAGATCGGACGACTGCTGGATGCGCTCGACGCGAGCGGCCACGCGAATCGAACCATCGTCGTCCTCTGGTCGGATCACGGCTGGCATCTGGGCGAAAAAGGCATCAGTGGGAAGAACACGCTCTGGGACCGTTCGACGCGGGTGCCGCTGATCTTCGCGGGGCCCAGAAGTTTCGCGGCGATCAACGCCAACCAGAAATGCACGCAACCGGCGGAGCTGTTGGACATCTATCCGACCTTGATCGATTTGTGCGGCCTGCCGCCGCGCGAGGGACTGGAAGGCCGGTCGCTGGTTCCGCAGTTGAAGGATGCGAAGGCTTCGCGCGAGCAGCCGGCCATTACCACGCACAACCAGGGGAACCACGCGATCCGCACGGAGACCTGGCGATACATCCGCTATGCCGACGGTTCGGAAGAACTCTACGACATGGCGGCCGATCCGACCGAATGGACGAATCTCGCAGCCGATCCAAAGCACGCGGAACGCAAAAAAGAACTGGCCCGCTGGCTGCCCAAAACGGATGTGCCTGCCGCCCCGGGCAGTGCGCACCGCGTGCTGCAGAACAAGGACGGCATCTGGCACTGGGAAGGCAAGCCGATCAGGCAACAGGAAAAAGAGGAATGAGATTCGTCAGGATTCTTGTGAAGCAGGAAGCGAGTCCCGCCTTGTCCGAGCCGCGAAGCGTCAGCGGGCGGATGCCTTGTACTAAAACGCTACATCGCTCGGTAGGGCAACCACGGATATCGCGGATGATGCGGATAGAAAGACGGATTCGATGTCGGGTAATCAATGTTGACGAGCGTGTGGTCCGAACTTCGCTTGTCCCATCCGTGAAATCCGTGCTATCCGTGGTTGGTTCGGCGTCGGACCTCGCGTTGTAGTTCTCGGATGCCCGCACGCCGCGATCTCCGCTCGCTGACGCTTCGCGGCTCTG
>DOJA01000334.1 GCA_003511945.1 Phycisphaerales bacterium
CTCCATGCTGAAACCCAGCGTCCCCGATTCCCACTACCCGATGCTCGGGGCTCGGGAGGTGTTCATGCACGCATCACATCGGTGGTCCGTCTGGGCCGGGGCAATCTGCATTGTCCTTGGCTTCGGCGCCCTCTTCGTCGGCAAGGTCATCATGTACCCCACCGCCCTTATCCCCGGATCCCTTCTCGACCGCCTCCGCGCCGAGCCCGCAGCGTGGGAGTGGTCTCACCGCATCATGACCGTCGGCTTCGTGCTCCTCCTCCCCGCGTGCGTCTCGCTGTGGGGTGCGCTGCGAAGCAAGTCTCCGATCCTCTCGTGGCTCGGCGCGCTCCTCCTCGGACTCGGGGCCGCGATGTCCATCGGCCAGTTCGCGCTCGACTTCGCCTACCTCGTCGCCGCGCAGAACCTCCCTCCGGACGCAGGCCAGGCCTTCGTCGACGCCATGCTCGCCCACCCGTTCGCGCACGCCGCCTTCTATGAGGTCCCCAACCTCTCCGGCATCGGGGTCCTGCTGCTGGCCATCGCGATGCTCCGCCAGGGCCGCGCCTGGTGGCTCGCCGGCGCTGTCGTCGCCCTCACCATCGCGTCATCGCTCGTCGAGAAGCAGTTCGGCCCGATCGGCTCCCGCATCACCGTGGGCGTCCAGTTCCTCGGCTTTACGCTCGCCGCGTGGCGGATGGCGAGGGCCGCCCCCGTCACCTCGCCGGCGCTTGCTCCCGCCAGTTATCCAGCGTCGACATGAGATCGCTCATCGTCACCACGCCGTCGGAGTCGGCGTCGCCCGCACCAGTGCGCGCGCCGTAGTCCCGGCCCCAGTTCGCCAGCGCATCGGTGATGTCATCGAAGTCAACCCGCCCGTTCGCGTCGGCGTCGCCGGCCCGCGTACGCACGCGCAGTTCGGCCTTGTCGCTCACCGCCTCGCCGCACGGGTTCGTTACCACCGCGTCGTACTGCCCCGCGTCATCGAGCCCAACCTGGTCGATAACCAGCGTCCACGCGTTCGGCGCCTCCCCGCGCGACGCGCCGAGGGCCGCGCCGTCCCTGCGCCAGACAAACTGCGCCTCGTTCCCCACGGCGATGACCTTGAACTCCGCCCGCTCCCCCGGGCGCACAATCACCCCCCGCGGCGACTCCACCACCACCGGCGCGACGGAGGGAATCCATTCGCGAAGGTAGGTGATCGGGGTCCTCAACCCTCCCGTGACACCATTGAATGACCAGCCTAGACCCTGGGTGAGGATGAGCCGGGGCGGCTCCGGTCCCACACCGTCCAGATCAACCGTCGTCATCGTGCTCACGAAGCAGATGGTCGATGGCGCATCGAACGGACGCAAACCGGCACCGTCGAACCAGAGGAGGCTCGGCAACGGTCCGATCTCTCCGGTCGTCGTCAGACCAACGAGCGCGGTAGCAAGCATCGGCCCAGGCCCGTCCGGATCAAAGGAGCCGACGGCGCTCATATCGACATATTGATAACTGCCCGCAGGTGCGTCCATCGGGATCGCGGCCTGCGACTCGAAACTCCGTGGGATCCGCTGAACACTGAGTTCGGTGCCGAATCCTGCGTAGAGGATGTCTCCCTCGTCCAGCCCCGCCGTGCCGCGCGGCACAGCCGTCAGCGGCAGCAACAGGACGCGACCCAGACTCCCGCTCGGCCACCCACAAATCTGCGCATTGCTCGATGCCGGACCCCACGCCGCGCCGTCCCAGCGGGCGAACTTGCACTCGGCGTCGCCCATGGCGGGGAAGCGAAAACGCCCAGCGACCGCCAGCACAAGCCGATCGTCGGAGCCCCGAGGCGGCGGGAGGAACTTCGGCGGCACGCGCGAGTCCAGCGGGATGACGATCATCGCTTGACCGATCGGCTCCCACGCGACACCGTTCCACTCGCGCACGAGGCAACGCACATCCGACCCGTTGATGACAAGCCCGGCGAGAAACACCCGGCACGGCGCCGGACCCTCTCCATCAGGGTCGAACACACCCAGCGCGGGGCTCGAAGAATCCAGATCGGTCTCCGTGATGTCCCACTCGTTCCCGGTCCAGAACGCCACATCCACAGCCCCCCGCTCATCGCTCAGAGGGCGGGCCTGGAATGCCGCGATCAACTGCTTCGGCGCGGGGCCATCGCCATCGACATCGGCCACCGCGAGAGAGGTCGGCGACCCCGCAAGATCCTCTCCCAACGGTGACCACACCTCGCCGTCCCACTGCGCGATGTATCGGGCCGCGACCTCGCCGACTCGGGTGAACGAACCGGAGATTACGAATCGGTCCGGGGCGCCATCGGTGCCCGGCAACGAGGCGGCGGCCCGGATGTACTGGTCGAGATATGGCTCGGGGCTGTGCCACTCGGCGCCGTCCCACGCGGCGTAGCCGCCGAACGCGGTCGCAATGCCGCTCAATGTGGCAGAAAAGCCACCCGCCACATGAAGCCGCTCCGGCAGCGGCCCGTCACCATCCTCATCAAAGACTTCGAGCGAGTTGACCGTCCCGACATTGATGAAGTTCTCCCCTCCGATCGCCCGCCAACCACCGCTCTCCGACCAGCCGATCAATCCCGCGTTCGCCGTCAACGGCGAGGCCCGCAGACCCGTCCCCGCGACCATCAACCGGGGCGGATCACCCCCGGGTCCGTCCTCATCGAACTCCGTCAGCGCGTTGAGGGCTATCCCAGAGACCACCGCAGGCCCGACCCGCACCCACACGCCTTCGACGAACTGCGCGAGTCTGCGGACACTAACACCTTCAATAGTAAAGAACGATCCACACGCAACCAGCCGGCGCTCGGAAGGGCCCTCGGGTCCGTCGGCATCGAATGTCCCGATCGCCGTGATGCGGTCGGAAAATCTGCCCGGCAGCCTCGTCCACTCGGACCCGGTCCACGCGTAGACCCACCGCGACGATGTTGGCTCGGCCGCTCCCGTCACAAGAAGGCACTCGGGCAGCGGGCCGGACCCGTCGGGGTCCGCGACCAGCAACACTTCGGCGCGAGTCGGCGCGCCCGGCTCGGTCATCTGGATCGCGCTCACGCCGTCGAATCGGACGACCCCCGAGTTCGTCGTCACGAACAACCGAGGGGGCGCCGGGCCATCGCCGTCCTCATCGAACACGGCGGCGTCGTTGGCGGCATCAAGGGACGATGCGGAAGGAATCGCGATCGCTTCCCAGTCCGAGCCGGTGTACCGGATGCAACGGGTTGAACGGAACGACTCGCCCGGCCGCCCGATACGAAAAGAGCCCACCGAGTAGATCCGGCTGGGCACGGACCCGTCCGGGCCATCCTCATCGAACATCAGCGTACGAACCGGCAGGCCCGGCTCGATCGTGGCGATGGACGGGAGGGGCTTCAACTCGTACCCGTCGCGGAACTGGAGCGGGGCCGTCGGGTTGTGCGAAGGCTCGTACCGGGCGCTCGTGTGGAGTGTGTCGCCGCTGAACGCTAATCGGGGTGCGAGCGGACCCTCTCCGTCTGGATCCACGAGCGCGACATGATCAAAGCTGTTCGTACCAAAGTACGCCGGCAGCGGGAAAGTCTCTCCCCACCGGCCCTCGCACTGGGCCCGGGCGGCAGGCGCGCCCAGGGGCGGCATCGCCACCAGCGCATACATCACAATCCTTTTCAGCGTCATCCGCGGCTATCCTCGGAATTCGACTCCCCGGGCTCCCGACCAGAGTATGCCCGCCTCGCCCCCCGGGGTCCAGAACAACCCCGCGTCCACATACGAAAAACCCCGGCGCACCGCGCCGGGGTCGATCAAACCCATACCGGAAACTAGGCCCTGGCCGGTTCTTATCGCTTCGAGAACTGGAACCGCCGCCGCGCGCCGGCCTGGCCGTACTTCTTGCGTTCGACCTCGCGCGGGTCGCGGGTCAGGAAGCCGTTGTCGCGGAGCGCGCCCTCCAGCGACGGGTCGTAGCCCTTGATCGCCCGCGCGATGCCCAGCCGCACCGCCTGCGCCTGGCCCATCGTGCCCCCGCCGTTGCAGCGGGCGACGATGTCGACCTTGCCGATGAGCCCGGTCGCCTTCAACGGCGCGAACACATCCTCGCGGTCGCGGATCTCGGTGAAGTATTCCTCGATCGTCTTGGTCCTGCCGCGCGTGATCTGCACCGAGATCTTCCCGCTCCCGGGCTTCATGCGGACCCGCGCGACCGCGGTCTTCCGCCGCCCCGTGCCCCACCACCAGCCGTGAGCGTCGGCCTTCGCCGGAGCACGAGGCGCCGGGGCGGGAACTGACGATGCGGGATTCGCAACTGAAGATTCAATCATGGGATCGGGTCTCGCGTTTCGTGACTGCTGCTGCCTGCTGCCTGCTGCCTGCTGCCTGATGCCTGATGCCTAATGCCCTCTTCCTACATCTCCAGCGTCGTCGGCTGCTGCGCGCCGTGGGGGTGCTCGGCGCCCTTGAACACGCGCAGCTTCTTGAGCATCTGCTTGCCCAGGCGCCCCTTGGGCAGCATCCGCTTCACCGCGTCGGTCACCACCGCCTCGGGCTTGGTCGCCAGGAGCTGGCCGTAGGTGAAGAACTTGATGCCGCCCGCGTACCCGGAGAAGGTCGACTTCAGCTTCTGCTCCGGCTTCTTGCCCGTCATCACCACCTTCTCGGCGTTGGTGATGATCACATACTCGCCCGTGTCCACATGAGGCGTGTACTCGGGCCGGTGCTTGCCCATGAGCACCGTCGCCACCTCCACCGCCAGGCGCCCCAGGCGCTTGCCGTCGGCATCGATGTGACGCCAGGTCTGGTTCGAGGCGGCCTGCTCTTTGGTCTTGAAAGTGGTCTGACGCATGGGACGCTGTTCCTCTTTGGCGCCGAGCGCCGCACTCGGTGGGCGCTCCGGGGGCGCGGGAGCACGAGCGTCGCCGAGATGAAGCTCACGTCGACCA
>DOJA01000274.1:0-571 GCA_003511945.1 Phycisphaerales bacterium
GCGGGGGGCGGGGGGCGGGGGGCTGTCAGCAGGATGCGCAGGCGTGGGCCGAGGTTTCACGGGGCAAGGTGCGCCCGGTCCGCTCCAGCAGGTGGTCGCCCACGCGCAGAGCGTTGGCCATGATGGTGAGCGACGGGTTCACCGCGCCGCTGGAAGGAAAGAACGACGAATCGCAGGCGTAGAGGTTGTCCAGGTCGTGGGCTCTGCAGTGGGTGTCGAGCACGCTGGAGGAAGGGTCGCGCCCGAAGCGGAGCGTGCCGGACTGATGCGACACGCCGCTGATGCCCAGTTTCAAACCAACGAACTCAGCGCCTTGTTCCGCGATCCCGACCGCGTGGACGAGCTTCGCACGGAGACGGCTGTAGGCCTCCATGTTGTTCTCGCGGTAGTGCAACCGGATGCGCCCGTCGGGCTCGACGGTCACTCGGTTGTCCGGATCGGGCAGGTCCTCGGCGGTGATGAAGAAGTCGATCGTCCGCGTCCACAGGTCCGACTTCGGCACGCCGGGGAGGCGCTCGCCGATGAGCGACGAGAGAAAGTCGGCGTCGGGCTTGCCCATGAGCTGGATGGT
>DOJA01000274.1:611-4995 GCA_003511945.1 Phycisphaerales bacterium
AGCATGGCCGAGTTGTTGTGGCACATGTAGTGGCGCCCGACGAGCCCGGACGAGTTCGCCAGCCCGCGCGGGTGGCGATCGCCGGTCGAGCGCAGGAGCAGGGCCGCGGAGTTGACCGCGCCGCAGGCGACGACGAACAGGTCGGCCTCGTAGACCTCTCGCTCGCCGCCCCGCTCGACGATCACGCGGCGCACGGCCCGCCCGGCGGCGTCGGTCTCCAGGCGCTCGGCCCTCGCTCCGGTCAGCAGCGTCACATTCGGGTGCGCGAGCGCCGGGTTCACGCCGACGACCTCGGCGTCGGCCTTGGCCTGCGTCAGGTCCGGGTAGCCGTCGAAGTTCGACAGCACCGTGCGCGCCCCGTTGGGCGCGTGGTCCTGGGGCAGGCGCACGCCCAGGGCGCAGGGGAAGGGGCGCAGCCCCTGGGCCGCCAGCGCGTCGGCGAGGGCGCCCATGCGGGGCTCGAACTCGACGGGAGGGAAGGGGTACCCGCCCGACCGGCGGGGCTCGCACGGGTCGGAGCCCGCTCGCCCGTGGACGGAGTACATGCGCTCGGCGCGGGTGTAGTAGGGCTCAAAGTCGTCGTACGGCACGGGCCACGCGGGCGACACGCCCCCGTAGTGGCGCACCGCGCCGAAGTCGCTCTCGCGCAGGCGCAGCAGCGCCGCGCCGTAGACCTTGGTGTTCCCGCCGACCCAGTAATGGGTATACGGCGAGAACGGCTTGGCGTCGGAGTCCAGCCACTGCTCCTTGGCGAGGTAGCGCCCGTTCGTGAACACCTCGCGCTCGTCCCAGTTCTCGCGCTCACGCGGGAGGAACCCGCCCCGCTCCAGAACAAGGATGCGCAGCCCGGAGGGCGCCAAGCGGTGCAGGAGCGTGCCCCCGCCCGCGCCGGTGCCGATGATGCAGATGTCGAACCGCTGGTGTGTGCTCATCGTGGGTCGTCCGCGTGTGAAGAGAAGTCGATCGGGCCGTCGCACCCGCAGTGGATGCAGCACCCCGGGTGATCGTGGTTCAGCTTGCAGCAGTGGACCGCCGGGAGCGCCCTCACCCGCGCGAAGAGCTCGGCGGCCAGGAGCATCCCCGTGACCGGTGCGACGAAGTACACCCACACCGAGCCGAGTTCTCCCGCGGGGACCGCCGACGCCAGCGAACGCGCGGGGTTGAGGCCCATGCCGCTGAGGGGCGCTTCAAGGGTGATGTACAGCGCGACGAGCCCGCCGGCGAAGAACGCGGTGAAGCGGGCGAGCCGGGCGGTGTTCGAGACGAACAGGACCGTGGTCATCATGACGAAGGCGATGAGCGCCTCACCCGCCAGTGCGCCCGCGACGCCCCAGATCCCCGGCACCGTCGGCGCGGAGCGCACCGGGTCGTCCGTGAAGGGCGGGCCGACCAGCGCGCCGATCAGGAGGCACCCCAGCAGGGCGCCCGCGAACTGGCACGCGATGTACCCCCCGGCATCAAGCGGGCGGATGCGCCCGAGCCGGAGGAACGAGAGCGTGACCGCGGGGTTCATCAGCGCCCCGGAGCGCGCGCCAAAAGGCGAGCGGATGAGCGCGATGGCGGTGAGGCCCATTGTGATCCCGATGAGCCCGCGTCGCAGCAGGTCCGATTCGATGGCCCGCGCGACGGGCGATTGCGGGCTTGCGAAGAGCGGCACGAACACCCCCACCGACACCATGAACAGACCGATGAGCAGGCCGTCGATGAACCAGAGCGGGAGGCGCTCGCGCCAGGTTGGGTTGGGGAGGCGGGTGGTCATGGTGAGAAGGAAGAAGCACACGGGCGGGACGCCCGTGCCACCAAGAAGGGTGGGCCGGAGCACGGGCGGGACGCCCGCGCCACCAGGGAGGGTTGGCGGGAGCACGGGCGGGACGCCCGTGCCACCAAGAAGGGTGGGCCGGAGCACGGGCGGGCCGCCCGTGCCACCAGGGAGGGTGGGCCGGAGCGCGGGCGGGACGCCCGCGCCACCGAAGGGAGCAGCGCGCTCAGCCGCCTGCTTCGAAGCCGGGGTAGAGCGTCATCCCGCCGTCGACGAAGAGCGACGCGCCGGTGATGTAGTCGGCCTCGTCGGACGCAAGCCAGGTGGCGAGGCGCGCGATGTCGTCGGTCTCGCCGATTCGCTTGTAGGGGATCAGGCGCATGAGGTCGTTGTAGGCGTCCGAGGTCTCCCAGGCGGCGCGGTTGATGGGCGTGCGGATGGCGCCGGGGCAGATGGAGTTCACGCGGATGCGCCACGGGGCCACCTCCTGCGCGATCGACTTCATCATCAGCATGACGCCTCCCTTGCTGGCGGCGTAGTTCACATGGCCGGCCCACGGGATCACCTCGTGCACACTGCTGACGCAGATGATCTTGCCGGCCGACGCGGAGACCCCCGCGCGCACGCCGCGGCGCTTGAACTCCTTCACCGCCTCGCGCGCGCACAGGAACTGGCCGGTGAGGTTGACGGAGATGACGCGGTTCCACTGGGCGAGGGTCATCTGCTCCAGCGGCGCGTCCTGCTGCATCCCGGCGTTGTTGACGAGGATGTCGACGGTGCCGAACTCCTCGATTGTGCGCCGGAACATGTCGGTGACCTGCTTCTCGTCGGAGACATCGGCGCGGATGGCGATGGCGCGCCCGCGGCTCGCGCAGCCGCAGTGGGTCGCCTCGTGGACGACTTCCTCCGCGGGGGCGCCGTCGCCGATGTAGTTGACGACGACATCCGCGCCCGCGGCGCAGAGCCCGACGGCGATGGCCCGCCCGATGCCGCTGGAGGCGCCGGTGACGATCGCCTTCTGGCCTTTGAGGATGGGCCGGACCTCGCACCGGGGCAGGACGACCTCGGGCAGGTCGTCGGGCATGAGGTCGCGGATGCGGGCGCTGTTCATGGTGGCTGCGGTCGACATGGGTGGGTGTCCTTGGGTTCGTGTGCGCCGGCTCAGGCGTGCACCGCGGGGCGGGGCGTGTTCCGGGGGGTGGATGTCGTCGAGGCGGTGACGCCGGCGCCCGTCGCCTCGGGCGCGGGCCGGTCTGCGAGCAGCGAGGCGACGAGCCCCGTCCACCCGGTCTGGTGGGATGCGCCCACGCCGCGCCCGGTTTCACCGTCGAAGTACTCGTAGAACAGGATGTGGTCGCGGAAGTGGTGGTCGTCGCGCAGCAGGGGGGCGTGCCCGAACACGGGGCGCCGCCCGTTTGAGTCCTTCAGGAACAGCCGGGTCAGGCGGGAGGCGATCTCGTCGGCGGCCTGGGCGAGGGTCACGAAGTTCCCCGAGTTCGTGGGGCACTCGACGGTGAACGCTTCGCCATAGAACGAGTCGAATCGCCGGAGCGCCTCGACGAGGAGGAAGTTCACCGGGAACCACACCGGCCCGCGCCAGTTGGAGTTGCCCCCGAAGAGCCCGGAGTCGGACTCCGCCGGCGTGTAGCGGACCGTGTGGGCGGACCCGTTGGTGTGAAGGACGAAGGGGCGGTCGAGGTGGGCCCGGGAGAGGGCGCGCACGCCGTGGGGGGAGAGGAACTCCGTCTCGTCGAGCACGCGCCGGACGACCGCCTTCATGCGCCTCGCGCGCAGGAGCGAAAGGAGTCGCCGCCCTCCCGAGCCCGGCTGGTCCCAGCGGGAGACCAGCGCGGAGAGCTCGGGCTTGTAGCGCAGGTACCACTTCAGCCGGCGGGCGAACTCGGGCACCTCTTCGAGCAGCGAGGCGTCGATGACCTCGACCGCGAAGAGCGGGATGAGCCCCACCATCGTGCGCAGGCGCATCGGCGTGGCGTTCCCGTCGGGCGTGTGCAGGACATCGTAGAAGAACTGGTCCTCTTCGTCCCACAGCCCGATGTGGCGCCCGCCCAGGTTGTTCAGGGCCTCGGCGATGTGCAGGAAGTGCTCGAAGAACTTGGTGGCGATGTCCTCGTAGACATGGTTCGTGCGCGCCAGTTCGAGAGCGATGCGCATCAGGTTGAGGGCGTACATCGCCATCCACGCCGTCCCGTCGGCCTGGTCGATGTGCCCGCCGGTCGGCAGCGGGGCCGAGCGGTCAAAGACCCCGATGTTGTCGAGCCCCAGGAACCCGCCCTGGAAGATGTTCCGCCCGTCGTGGTCCTTGCGGTTGACCCACCAGGTGAAGTTGAGCATCAGCTTGTGGAACACGCGCTCGAGGAAGGGCAGGTCGCCCCGCCCGCCGCGCCGGGCGCGGTCGATCTCGAACACGCGCCAGGCGGCCCAGGCGTGGACGGGAGGGTTCACATCCCCGAAGGCCCACTCGTAGGCGGGCAGCTGCCCGCTGGGGTGCATGTACCACTCCCGCGTCAGCAGGACGAGCTGGGCCTTGGCGAACTCCGGGTCGATCTGGGCCAGCGGCACGCAGTGGAACGCGAGGTCCCAGGCGGCGTACCACGGGTACTCCCA
>DOJA01000274.1:5069-5386 GCA_003511945.1 Phycisphaerales bacterium
TCCCACTTGTCGGGCATCGACAGGATGTCCGCGTTGTTCAGGTGGGCCCAGTCCTTGTTCCGTCCCGCCTTGCGCGACTCGGGGGGCGTCGGCTGGGTGGGATCCCCCTCCAGCCAGCGGGGGACATCGATGTGGAAGAACTGCTTGCTCCAGATCATCCCGGCGAAGGCCTGGCGCTGGACGCGCTGTTCGTCCTCAGACTTCAGGTGGCGCTGGAGGTCGGCATAGAAGGCGTCCGCCTCCGTCGCCCGGGCGGCGAACAGGGCGTCGAAGTCCGCGAAGGGCTCGCGCGGGGGCCGGGGGGACCGGGGGGACCG
>DOJA01000104.1:0-3620 GCA_003511945.1 Phycisphaerales bacterium
CCGGAACTCCCCCCGGATCGCCCCCCGGCTCGCCCCCCGCCACCGCGAGGTCGACCCCCGACAGCGCGAACGAGACCAGCATGTTCGTCGCGTTCACCACGATCATCACAATCAGCGGGCGGACGCTGTCCCCCGCGCCGCGCAGGCAGGCGATCCCGATCTCCAGGAAAGTCTGCGCCGGCACCGCCATCGCGCACACCCGCAGGTACATCACCGCCGCCGCGTGCGCTTCGCCCTCCAGGCGCAGCCACGACGCCGCCGTCGGCGCGATGACCCACAGCATGAGCATCACGCCCACACCCGCGACGACGCTCAGGATCGCGCCCTGCCCGACCACCGCGCCCGCCACCGCCAGCCGCCCGCGTCCCACCGCGCGGCTCACCATCGCCGTCGCCCCGACACCCAGCGCCATCCCGACCAGCGAGATGAACCACATGAAGTACGCCGTGCCCCCGATGGCGTCCGTCGCCGCCTCGCTCACTCCCGCGGCCAGCATCGTGTCCGTGAGCCCGACCATGCTGTTCAGGACCGACTCAAGAAACACCGGCCAGGACAGCACCCAGATCGCCCGCCCCATCGTCAGCCCCGCCAGACGCCCCGTGCGGATGCGCCCCTCGGGCGTGACGACCACCGGCCCCGCGCCGTCCAGCGACGCGACCGCCGCCGCCGGCTCGCCCAGCGCGGGCTCCTGAATCTCGACCTCGTGCGGGTGTTTCGACGACGCAGACACGCGGCGTGCCCCTGGGAACGGTGCGTATCCCGATCCTACCCGCACCCGGCCGCTCACCGCAGCTTGAGCGACGCCAGCGCCACCGCCACCAGCAGCACCGACACGATCCAGAACCGAGTGACGATCGTCTGCTCCCGCCAGCCCCCCTGGTGCAGGTGCCAGTGGTAGGGCGCGCAGCGGAAGATCCGCTTCCCCTTGCTCCACTTGAAGTACCCCACCTGCAGCACCACGCTGCCGATCTCCAGCAGGAACACCCCCGACATGATGAGCGCCACCGCCTCCTGGCGGATCACCACCGCGACATAGCCCAGCAGCCCGCCCAGGAACAGCGCGCCGGTGTCCCCCATGAACACCTGCGCCGGAGAGCAGTTCCACCACAGGAAGCCCAGGCAGGCGCCCACCGTCGACGCGCACAGGATCGCCAGTTCATCGCTCGTGGGGACATAGGGCACCAGCAGCGACTTCGCCGCCGACTCGTCGCCCGCGATGAAGCACAGGATCAGCAGGCCCGTCGCCACCGCGACCGTGATGCCGGTCGCCAGCCCGTCCATCCCGTCGGTGATGTTCACCGCGTTGGACATCCCCGTCATCATCAGCAGGCACACGAGTGCGTACGCCGTCACCGACATCGTGATGAGCGACGGGTTCGCCCCCGCGCTCGGGCTCTCGTACGACTTCTGGAACGGCAGGTTCAGCACATGGGCCATGCTGGGCGGCGTCGCCGAGTACCCCGCCCGGTGCGCGAACACCCCGATCAGCAGCCCCACGCCCAGCTGCAGCACCAGCTTCTCCCACGCGTACAACCCCTGGCGCGACCCGCCCGGGCGGGACGACGCCGTCAGCTTCAGCCAGTCGTCCACGCCCCCGACCGCCGCCAGCCAGACCACCGCGATCACCCCGAACTGGATGTACGGGTTCCGCAGGTCCGCCAGCAGCAGCGTCGACGCCAGGATCGCCCCGCTGATCAGCACGCCACCCATCGTGGGAGTGTTCGCCTTCGACGCCAGCGCCGCGTTCAGCGCCGCCACATCGAACTGCGCCTTGTCGCCGATCTTCTTCTCCCGCAGCCAGCGGATCACCCGCGGCCCCGCCGCCAGCACAACCGCGAACGACAGGAACCCCGCGAGGAACGCGCGGAAGCCCAGCTGGTCCAGCACCATCACGAACCGATAGACGCCGACCTCGATCAGCCACGCCCGCGTCGCCTCGATCAGGTTGTAGAGCATGATCGGGCTCCGCACGCGGGGGAACGATCGGGCGTCTGGGCGCTCACGCCGCGTTCACCGCCGCGACGCTGGGCAGATTCTCGAGCGCCTCGACGATCCGCTCCAGACGCACGCCCCGCGACGCCTTGAGCAGCACCGCGTCCCCCGGCTGAAGCCGCTCGGCGATCCGCTGCGCGTGGTTGTCGTCCAGCTGCGAAAGGATCATCGGGCGACAGCGGGGATGGACCCGCGTCACGCGCTCCGCGATCCTCAGCGCGTGCTCGCCGACCGTCACCACGCTCGCCACCTCCCCCACCCGGGCGGCGGCGTCGGCGATCTCCTCGTGCCAGCGCGCCGCCGACTCCCCCATCTCCAGCATGTCCCCCAGCACCAGCACCCGGCGCGGGGCCGGCGCCGCGAGCTCGGAAAAAGTCTGGAACGCCGCCAGCATCGACTCCGGGTTCGCGTTGTAGCAGTCGATGAACAGGTCGACACCCCGGACGGTCCGGCGCTGCAGGCGCAGGTCCGCGGGGGTCACGCTCAGCAGGCCCGCACGGATCGCCTCGTCGTCCAGCCCCATCCGTCGCGCCACCCCGATCGCCGCCGCCGCGTTCAGCGCGTTGTGGCGCCCGATCAGCGGCACCTCGAACACCCCGCGCCCGTTCAGCACGAGCCGCAGACCGGCGCGCCCGTCCGCCAGCGTCGCGTGCTCGACCGATGTGAGCCGCAGGTCGGCCTCGTCCGACGCCCCGAACGACACCACATGAGGCACGGGCTTGAGGAAGTCCGCCAGCGCCGCCTCGCCCGCGGGGACGACGGCCGTCCCGTTCGGACGCAGGTCAACGAAAATGGCCGCGTCCTCCTCCGCCACCGCGCGGAGCGAGTCGAAGTTCTCCATGTGCGCCCGCCCGACGGAAGTGATCACCGCGATGTCCGGCTGCACGATCCGCGCCAGCGCCGCCACCTCGCCCGGCGAGTTCGTCCCCACCTCGCACGCCAGATACTGGTCCCCCGCCCGCGCCGCCAGCACCGTCAGCGGGACGCCCACATCGTTGTTGAACGACCTGGGGCTCGCCGAACCGCGCAGACGCTGCGACAGGATCGCGTGGACCAGTCGCGTCGTCGTCGTCTTCCCGTTGGACCCGCACACCGCCACGACCTTGACCGTCTCCAGCGCCGCGCGCCACGCCGACGCCAACTGGCCCAGCGCCCGCAGCGTGTCCCGCACCCGGAGCACCGCCGGCCCACGCGCGTCCTTCAGCAGCGCCGGAGACACCGCCCGCTCGTTGTCCACGATCAGCAAGGGGGCGCCCGCCGCCACCGCGGCGTTGAGGAAATCGTGCCCGTCGAACCGCGCCCCGCGCAGCGCCAGGAACACCTGACCCCGCTTCAGCCCGCGCGTGTCCGTCGCCAGCCCGGTGATGACATCCGCGCCGTGGTCGGACTCGGGCTTGCGCACCCACGAACCGCCCGTCACTCCGCGCAGCGATGGAAAAGTCCAGAAGTTCACAGCGCCTGGTCCCCCTTCCGCCCCAGCGGCACAACCACCCGGCGCCGCGCCCCACCCCCAACGGCCGCCTCGGGGCGCTCCGCCAGCGCGTCCCGCGCCTCCTCACGATCATCAAAGTGCGCCGTCACCGTGCCCCCCTTGCCGTCGGGCAGGATCTGGTAGTCCTCGTGCCCCT
>DOJA01000104.1:3848-4143 GCA_003511945.1 Phycisphaerales bacterium
CGCTTGGTGCGGTCGCGGTCCCCGCCGCACCCGAACACCACCCGCAGCACGCCCCCCGGCGCGACCAGCGGCCTCAGCACCCCCAGCGCGTTCCGCAGCGCATCGTCCGTGTGGGCGTAGTCCACGAACACCGCGAAGGGCACTCGCTCCCGGATGTCCGCTGAGCCGACCCGCTCGAGCCGACCCGGGGGCGCCGACACCCGCGACAGCGCCGGCCCCAGACGCTCCGCCGCCAGCCCCGCCTCGTGCGCCGCCACGGCCGCCTGAAGGACATTCATCGCGTTGAACGCGCCGA
>DOJA01000104.1:4247-4689 GCA_003511945.1 Phycisphaerales bacterium
ATTCATCGCGTTGAACGCGCCGATCAGCGGCGTGCGAGCCGAGCACTCACCCCACGGCCCCACCAGCCCGAGCGTCGCGCCATCGAACGACGACGCCTCGGCCCGAACGAAGCAGTCCGCGCCCGCGTGAGTCGTCGCCGAGCACCGCAGCACCCGCGCGCGGCAGCCCTGCAGCACCCGATCCGCGTGCGGGTCGTCGGCGTTCACGATCGCCAGCGCCTCCGGACGCAACGAACGGAACAGCTTCGACTTCGCTTCGGCGTAGCTCTCGAACGACTTGTGGTAGTCCAGGTGATCGCCGGTGATGTTGGTGAAGATCGCGACATCAAAGTCCAGCGCCGCCACCCGCCCCTGGTCCAGCGAGTGGCTGGACACCTCCATCGCCGCCGCGGTGTACCCCGCCTCCACCATGTTCGAGAGCGCCAGCGACAGCTCGATCGCG
>DOJA01000104.1:4868-5274 GCA_003511945.1 Phycisphaerales bacterium
TCTTCCCGTTCGTCCCCGTGACGCCAACCAGGTCCAGTTTCGACGCCGGCGCGCCGAAGTACCGCTCCGCGATCTGCGCGCACACCCCCGGCACATCGCCACTGACGATCCACGCCCCCTCCGGCCCCGGGTCGAACCCCGGACAGTCGGGATCGGTGAGCACCGCCGACGCGCCCAGTTCGATCGCTTGCGCAATGAACCGGCGCCCGTCCGCCCTCGTCCCCGGGCGCGCCACGAACAGCGAGCCCGGCTGCACCGTGCGGCTGTCCTCCGTCAGATCACACACGCGCACATCGACGCCCCCGGCGTCCCGCCGCTGCACATCGAGCCCGGAGATCAGCGCCGACAACTTCATGGTCCGGGTGCCAGGTGGGCCGGGGGCCGGGGGCCGTGGGCCGGGGGGGGG
>DOJA01000257.1 GCA_003511945.1 Phycisphaerales bacterium
GGGATTGCCGGGGGGGGATCGCCGGGGGGGTGATCGCCGGGCGCGCAGCCGAGTATCCTCCGCGGACCCCGGTCGCCTCCGGGGTCCGTTTCGTTCCCGACTCCGCCCTCTTCTGGAGGATCCCCGCAATGACCGCGCCGGCGTCCGACCTGTCCGTCGGCTTCGTGGCGCCGGGCTTTGACGGGGCCGACTGGGGCGGGGTGGAGCGCCTCGTCGGGGCTCTGGAGGGCCGTCCCGTCGGCTCCAGGGCGGAACTGGAGCGGTGGATCCTGGACCGGAGCGATCTCGACGCCGCCTGCGGCGAGTCGCGGGCGAACCTCTACATCGCCATGACCTGCCGCACCGACGACGCGGGAGCGAGCGGCGCGTACGAGCGGTTCGTCACGGAGGTGCAGCCGCGCCTGCGGGAGGCGTCGTTCCGTCTCGATCGGCGGCTTGTGGAACTCGCCGGGCGGTTCCCGCTCGACGAGCGCCGCTTCGGGGTGCTGCTCCGCAACGCGCGAGCGGATGTCGCGCTGTTCCGCGCCGAGAGCGTCCCCTTGATGACCGAGGCCGACCGGCTGGCCCAGAAGTACCAGCAACTCGTCGGCGCGATGACGGTGGAGTTCGAGGGCGAGGAGCGCCCGCTGCCCCGGATGGCGCCGTTCCTCCAGGACCTGGACCGCCCCCGGCGCGAGCGGGCGTGGCGGGGCGTGGCGGAGCGCCGCCTGCGCGACCGCGCGGTGCTCGAGGATGTGTTCGACGGGCTGCTCTCGCTCCGTCATCGCGTCGCGCTCAACGCGGGGTTCGCCGACTTCCGCGACTATTCGTTCCAGGCGCTGCACCGCTTTGACTATTCGCCCGCGGACTGCGGGGCGTTCCACAGCGCGGTCGAGCGCCGCGTGGTGCCGGTGATGCGGGCGATGGACGACCAGCGGGCGCGGGCCTTGGGGCACTCGCCCCTGCGCCCGTGGGACCTGGCGGTCGACGAGCGCGGGCGCCCGCCCCTGCGCCCGTTCACGGACGGCGCCGACCTGCTGGAGAAGACCCGCCGGGTGTTCGACCGCATGGACCCGGGGGACGCCGGGCTGGGGGAGATGTTCCGCGAACTGGGCGACGACGGGACGCCCGGGGAGTGCCTGGACCTGGACAGCCGGCGGGGCAAGGCCCCGGGCGGGTACCAGTACATGCGTGACGGCACGCGCCGTCCGTTCATTTTCATGAACGCCGCCGGGCTGCACCGCGATGTCGAGACGATGCTGCACGAGGCGGGGCACTCGTTCCACTCGCAGCTGTGCCGGGCCGAGCCGCTGGTGTGGTACCGCGAAGCGCCGACGGAGTTCGCCGAGGTGGCGAGCATGTCGATGGAGATGCTCTCCATGCCCCAGTGGGGGGAGTACTACCCCGACGCCCGCGACCGCGCGCGGGCGGAGCGCGAGCAGCTGGCCGAGCACGGGCTGGTGTCGCTGGCGTGGATCGCGCAGATCGACGCGTTCCAGCACTGGCTGTACACCCACCCGGGGCACACTCGCGCGGCGAGGTCCGACGCGTGGCTGGCGCTCGACGAACGCTTCGGGCGCCGCATCGCGTGGGACGGGCTCGAGGAGGCCAGGGCGCACCAGTGGCACCGCCAGCTCCACCTGTTCCTGCACCCCTTCTACTACATCGAGTACGCCATCGCCCGCCTGGGAGCGCTGGGGCTGTGGCTGCACTCGCTCGAGCGGGGCCAGGCGTCGGCCCTGGAGCGCTACAAGCGCGCCCTGACGCTGGGGGGCTCGCGCCCGCTGCCCGAACTGTTCGAGGCGGCCGGGCTGCCGCTGAACTTCGACGAGCAGACCGTCGGGCGCCTGATCGACGCCCTGCGGCGTGAACTGGCCCGCGCGGGGGAGTAGATCCCCGAATGAGCGCCCCTCGATGTCGCCGGCGCCGTTCAGAGCGGCGGCGGTTCACATCTTCTGCACATGCTGCTCGTCGAGGATCTCCTGGACGGTGATGAGCTTGATGAGCCGATTCGTTCGCCTGTGGAACGCCGCGCACTCGCTCACCGCGTCGCTCGTGAAGGAGAACGCGACGAAGAAGCCGCGCGGGCGGTCCTCTCGTTCCATCACCACCTCGAACGAGTCGATGTCGGGGCGCCCGACCCTGTCCTGCTGCTTCACCTGCACGGGGAACCAGTCGCCCGCGAACATGCTGTGCTGGTCCTGCGGCCTGGTGCCGACAGGGAAGATGCGCCCGTCGATCCCCATGTCGCCGACCTGGACCGTGTTGGGGACGCCCCCGAGAGCGATGACGGCCCAGTTCTCGAACTCGAAGGGCGGGATCACGGCGCGAATGCGCTGACGACAAACTCGAAGAGTTCCTTCTTGGAAGTGCGTTTCCGGATCGCCTCGATCGACACATTGACGAACCCGGCATCCTCGAAGAGCGCCGCGTAGATCGCTTCAACAGGCAGCATCGTGCTATAGAACTTCGAGTTGCCGACGATGTAGTGACAGCGAGCACCAGGCGCGAGCACCTGCCGCAGACCGAGGATGTGGCCCTTGATGTCCTGGAAATACTTGTGGACATAGCGACCAAGGAGCGCGTGGTCCTTGCCGATGTCAGCGACGATGCGGTCGAACCCGTGGAACGGAATCCCGCCGTGTCCATTGGGCGCCCATGTGTTCAACAAGCTCGTCGCGCATCCCCAGGTGCCGCCGATCGCTTTCCAGTCCAGTTCGCCGGCGGCGCGACCGTCGCTCAGGTAGCCCAACCAGTACATGTATGGCCTCAACTCCCGGATGTAGGACATTCGGTTCGGATAGGGCGGCGATGTGATGACCGCGGTGTACCGACGCCCGCAACCGGGCAGCGCCGCGGGGAGGTCACGCGAATCGCCCAGATACACGCGGCACTCGGTGACCAGCGGTTCAACAGCAATGCTGTCCGCGACCTCGACGGCAGCAACCTCGAAGGCATCAGCAAGCCGACCCGCCACGAGCTGAGGCGTCTCCTCGACGAGAGCGGCTTCGTCGCGCGCCTTCCTGAAGGACATGGACTGGTGGCCGAAGGAGACATTCGCGCTCTGGATCATCACGCGGCAAAACGCGACCCGGAGGAGATCCCGGACACGGTCTGTGCGGCGCTCCGTCGGCTCCCGAATCGCGTCGCTCAGCTTGGCGAGCGCGACGAGCGTCGGAGGGTCCCACCACTTCTCGATCTGGTGAAGGTTCGGCTTCCAGAGGGGTGTGCCACGGGCGCGCGCTCGGTCGGCGACGGTGGTGGACGCCGACCTCAGGTCGTCCGCGACGCCGCCATCGAATCGCGTGAGCTTCAGGTTCCCAAGCCAGACGAGGAATGGATTGATGTCCACTGCGTCGCAGCGGACACCCAGGGAAGCGCAGACGAGCGGGGTCGTGCCGGTGCCCGAGAACGGCTCGAGGACGAAGTCGGCCGGGCCGCAGCCCTTGAGTAGTTCCCGCACGAGGTGCAGCGAGTAGGCAGGGGTCAGGCGCAACCAGCCGTGGCGGCCGACCGCGATGTTTCCCCTGAAAGTCAGCCGCGTGCGCAGCCCCAGCGCGGCGCCCGCCTGTTGATCGGTGGCATGCTGGCCGAACAGGTCGAGCGTCACTGCAGCAGCCCCATGAACACGGTGTGCGTCTCGGCCTTGATCGCCGCCGAATTGCGCCGGAAGAACGCCGCCAAGTCGTAGCCGAGCACATCGCGGCAGAAGACATAGGTCGAATCGGTGGCCCTGCCACTGACGGTCCCGCGCAGAATAAGCCAGTGCGCCCGCTGATACCGCTCGGCCAAGCGGTCGGGGATCTGCACGGAGAGCAGCGCCATGACCGGAAGGTAGCGGTGCGCGAACGCGGCCGCGGCGTTGGCGACATCCGCATTCTGTCGCTTCGCGTCGTTGCTCTTGTACCCCTGGCGAAGCTCAAGGACGCATCCTGCCAGCCCCTTCGCGCTGGCGTCCTTCAGCCCGATGCACCCGGTCGCCTCGGCAAGCCATGTCCTCGCTCGCTCCCGGGCTCGGTCGCTCCCGATCTGTTCAAGGGGGATTCTGCCGTCCAGCGCCAGCGTTCGCGCCTTGGAACCCTTGGCCTTGACCGTGTACGACCATGTTGCCTCCGCGGCGGAAAGCCCTAGCGTGTCCTGCAGAATCTGCTGAAACACGAGTTGACAGCCCATCCCGATCTGTCGGTAGACGGAGGTCATGCCCCCGGCTGCCTTGTGAGCGGCGTAGACCAGTGGCGAGTCAAGGCCGAACCACGAATAGAACTCATCTTCGCCGTACAATTGCTGGAAGCGCTCGAGCGAGACGCCCTCGCCCCTGCCGTGCCCGAATGCGGGCCTGTAATTGAGGCAAACGCGGAGCGCTCTGCGAATGATCGCGAGGTACCGCTCATCCAGCGCCGAGAGATGCACATAGCCGCTGACGCGCGCCGCACCCCCCGAGGCAGCGGCTTCCGCCTTCGCCTTGCGCGAGACCTTGCCGCCCGGCTTCTTCTTCGCCATCGTGACCCCAAGGTACCCGAACCCGGAGCACCCCCCTCAACGCCCCGGACCCCGAAACCCGACACCCGAAACCC
>DOJA01000347.1:0-2213 GCA_003511945.1 Phycisphaerales bacterium
GTGCGCAAGGACGGCGGGGCCCGTTTCGCACCGGACGCGTACGACGGGCGGCGCTTCGCCCTGCGCCTCTTGGTGCAGACCGACGCGCTGGAACAGAAGGGTGCGCCCCTCCAGCCCTGGGCGCGGTCGTCGTTCGACGCCCTTCCCCCCGACGCCTACTGGCGCTCGATCGAGAGCCCCCGAGGCGCCGGCGCCGACCTCGGGCTCACGCGGGGCGTGCGCGAGCTCATCGAGTGGAGCGAGGACTTCGGACCGGCGCACCTGCTCGACGGGCGCTCCGCGGTGGTGCTGGCGCCGACACCCGACGGCCTGACGAGCGCCGTGGTGGCGTGGGAGAGCAGCGATGTCGAGGCGATCGCCCCGGCGGGGGATGCGCTGATCGCCCGTCGGATCCGCCCGCTGTTCACGGAAGGCGCCGACGCGCCGGCGATCGACCTGGGCGGCGCGTTCCCCGCGGCCCAGCGGACGGTGGACCTCAGCGCCACTTCGCTCGCGCGGGCGCTCAAGCCGGCGTTCGACGCCGGGCCGGTGCTGTCATGGTCGTTCGTGCGCGGGCGTGGCGCGCCGGAGGCGACCAAGTCGGGCTGGTGGACGCTGGGGCTGGGCAAGGACGCGGTGGCCCTGGTGTCAAAGGCCCTCACGACCCCCCCTCTCCCCCACCCCCCCGGAGGGGACGGCGCCGACCAGAGGGCGGCGCCGTGGATCAGCATCGGATCGGCGCGCCCCTCGGCGCTGGTCCGGGAACTGGAGCGCCGGAAGATCCCGTTGCCCCCGGAGGCGTCGATGATCGTCAACCCGGCCCGCGTGGTGGAGCGGATCGAATGGGAACTCCTGCAGGGCGACGCGCGGACAGTGGTGGGGGTCGGCGCTCTGGTCCTCGAGCCCGCCGGCCCCGGTGAACCGGGGGAACAGGACAAGGGCGCGAGCCGCGGGAAGCCCTGACCGGCGTCTCCCGGTCGGGGCGGCTACGATTGGCTCTTCCTCCGGGCTCCACCCCTGCAACCAGGCGAGCCGTCGAGTCCGCCGGCCCGCCGCACCCATCCCACAGAAGCACCCATGACCCCCGAACTCCGCAATGTGGCCATCATCGCGCATGTCGACCACGGCAAGACCACGCTGGTGGACCAGATGCTCAAGCAGTCCGGCATGTTCCGCACCGGGGAGCTCGACAAGCTCGCGGGCGGGCAGCACGGGCTGATCATGGACTCCAACCCCCTCGAGCGCGAGCGGGGGATCACGATCCTGTCAAAGAACTGCGCCGTGACCTACACCCGTGAGAACGGGGAGGCGCTGCGCATCAACATCGTCGACACGCCCGGCCACGCCGACTTCGGGGGCGAGGTCGAGCGCGTGCTGCGGATGGCCGACGGGTGCCTGCTGCTGGTCGACGCCGCCGAGGGACCGATGCCCCAGACCCGGTTCGTGCTCAGCAAGGCGCTCGAGGCGGGCCTCAAGCCGGTGGTGCTGATCAACAAGTGCGACCGGCCCGACGGCGAGCCGCAGCGGGTGATCAACGAGGTGTTCGACCTGCTGGTGGACCTCGGCGCGGAGGAGGCGGCGCTGGACTTCCCGGTGATCTACGCCTCCGGGCGCGCCGGGTGGGCCACGAGCGATCTGAACAGGCCGACGGAGAACCTCCGCGACCTGTTCGAGGCGATCGTCAGGCATGTCCCCCCCGCCCGGGGCGACGCGGACGCCCCGCTCCAGATGCTCGTCACCAGCATCGACTACAGTGAGTATGTCGGGCGCATCGGGATCGGGCGGGTCTTCAACGGCGTCATCCGGCGCAACATGCAGGTGGCCCTGCTCGACCGCCAGGGCGAGCGCCGCAATGTGAAGGTCGGCAAACTGATGACCTTCTCCGGGCTCGGGCGCGTCGAGGCGGAGGAGGTCCGCGCGGGCGACCTGTGCGCGGTCATCGGGGTGGAGAAGATCGACATCGGCGACACGCTGGCCGACCCCGTCAACCCCACGCCCCTGCCGCCCGTGAAGGTCGATGAGCCCACGCTGACGATGGTGTTCAGGGTCAACGACTCGCCCTTCGCGGGGCAGGAGGGGACCTATGTCACCAGCCGCCAGATCCGCGAGCGCCTGCTGAAGGAGTGCGAGCACAATGTGGCGTTGCGGGTGGAGTTCGGCGCGGGCGACGAGTTCCAGGTCTCCGGGCGCGGCCTGCTGCACCTGGGCATCCTCATCGAGACCATGCGCCGCGA
>DOJA01000347.1:2250-2668 GCA_003511945.1 Phycisphaerales bacterium
GCCGCGAGGGCTTCGAGCTGGGCGTGGGCAAGCCCCGGGTCATCACCCGGGAGATCCACGGCAAGCTTCACGAGCCGATCGAACTCCTCGTCGTCGAGGCCCCCAACGAGCATGTCGGCGCTGTCATGGAGTTCACCGGCTCGCGCGGCGCTATCGTCGAGTCCATGGAGCCCTGGGGCGACGGACGGACCCACATCGAGTTCGAGATCCCCTCGCGGGGCATCATCGGGCTCCGCAGCCGCCTGCTCACCGCCACGCAGGGCGAGGCCATCGTGCACCACGCCTTCGAGCGCTACGCGCCGGTGATGGGCGAGCTGCCCGGGCGCGCCCAGGGCGCGCTCATCTCGCTCGACACCGGGGCCGCCACCGCGTACTCGATCGAGGGGCTCGCCGACCGCGGCGTGATGTTCGTCGTCCC
>DOJA01000171.1 GCA_003511945.1 Phycisphaerales bacterium
CCCCCCTCCGGCCGCCTCCCGCCCTCGGGCTGGAGGGGGAGGTGCTGTTACTCCGCGCTCGGCGCTTCGGCGCGGGCGCTTGCCTCGGCCAGCGTCATCGTGAGCCGCGAGATGGACTCGACGCGGATGGTGGCGGTGTCGCCGCTGGGGGTGTGGCGGGCGACGTCCAGCGGAGCGGCCATCACGGATTCAAGTCGGAGGAGGCGCCCGGTGGCGAGGTCGAGCCAGGCGGTGGTCCCGCCGCGGGCGGCGCCGGCGAGGGTGGGCTTGCCGACGACGGTGCGCCGGTCGTGCTGGCCCATGGTGGCGAGGGAGAGCGTGGAGACGGCGGAGAGCTTGGCGGCGCGGACGCCATCGAGCGGGCCGGCGCCCTCGTAGCGGAAGCGGGTGCGGGCGTCGACGGTGCCGGCCATGGGGAAGTAGCGGCTCTCGCTGCGTTCCCACGACTCGCCCGCGGCGACGGGCTCGGCGGGCATGAGGCGGAAGGCCTGCTCGAACTGGTCGCGGAGGGCGTCGTCGCTCAGGAAGGCGCGGAGGTCGGGGCGCATGGTGCGGGCCTCGGTGCCGGCGAGGGGCTCGCTGACGGCGGCGCGGAGGGCGTCCACGCCGCGCATGTCGAGGATGCGCCCGTCGGGGGCGATGGTCAGGGTGATGGTGCGCCCGACCATGGCGCGCATGGCGTGGGTCATGGGGTCGTCGGCGTGGGGGTCGCTGGCGTGGGGGTCGTCGGCGTGGGGGTCGTCAGCGTGGGGGTCGCTGGGGGCGGCGGCGGTGTCGGACGCGCGCGAGTCGAACGACGCGAGGGGATCGTCGTTGCGCCGGACCTGGGCGCGGATGCTGTCGAAGGACCAGTCGATGATCGCCGAGCCGTCGAGATTGAGGGCGCGGACGGTCATGGTGGTGTGGGTGGTCTGCGTCTGCGCGACGCGGAGTTCGCCCGCGCCCGGGAGGTCCTTGAGGGAGGAGTCGGTCTGCTGGACGATGCGGTAGTGCAGGACTTCGCCGGCGCGCCAGCGGTAGCGGAGGTCGACGCGCTCGCCGGGCATGATGACCTTGAGGTCGGCGGGGGCTGCGCCGGGCTGGTGGTCCTGGGCGCGGAGCGCGCCGGCGCAGGACAGCACGAGGGCGGCGGCGCAGAGCGTGGGCAGGCGAGTGGGCAGGTGAGTGGGCAGGCGAGTGGGCATCGCGTGGGTCCTCCTCGTCGGCCCCCCGCCGAGGCCCCGGGGGAAGGCCGACGGGTGGAGGATCGGGCGATCCCCTGAGTGGGGTGAGTGGCGCTCGCGCGTGGTGCGGGGGCGCAATGCGGCGGGTCCGGGAAGTCGCAGCGCGCGGCGGAGCGAGGCGGCAGGTTCCGGGACGCGCGGCGCCGGGCGCAGGGACGACGCGAGTGGTTCAGGCGGGAGGGGTGTTACGAGCGGGCGGGGACTTGGGGTGTCCCTCTCCCCGGCCATCCTCCAGGGGGGGAGGGAGACAGAGTGCAAGGGAGTGGGTGCGCATGGGGGCCGGGGCGGCACGCCCCGGCTCGGGTTGTGAGCGGGCGCGAGGGGTGTCCATCTCCTCGGCCCTTCCCCAGCCCCCGGAGGGGGAGGGAGTGGGTCAGGACTTCGCGGGTGCGATGGTGCCGCGGCATTCGCCGAAGCCGATGCGGCGGAAGCCGTCGCGCTCGCAGTGGGCGCGGAGGATGATCTCGTCGGCGTCTTCGAGGAAAAGGCGCTTCTCGCCGGTGGGGAGTTCGACGGGCTTGCGGGGCTTGCCGGGTCCGTCCCAGGTGAGTTCGAGCAGGCATCCGGCGGAGTCGGGGGCGGGGCCGCTGACGGTGCCGCTGGCGAGGAGGTCGCCGGTCTGAAGATTGCAGCCGTTGGAGGCGTGGTGGGTGAGGAGCTGCGCAAGGGTCCAGTACATGGACTTGAAGGAGCCCCGCGAGAGGCGCACGGGGTGCATGGAGCGCCGGCGCATCTCGGCGGAGGCGAGGTGGACTTCGAGGGTGATGTCGATGCCGGCGAGGTGTTCGTCGCCCGCGTGTGAGAGATAAGGAAGGGGGCGGGGATCGGCGTCGGGGCGGGGGTACGCGGGGCAGCGGAAGGGGGCGAGGGCCTCCATGGTGACGATGAAGGGCGAGATGGTGGTGGCGAAGTTCTTGGCGAGGAATGGGCCCAGGGGCTGGTACTCCCACTTCTGGAGGTCGCGGGCGGACCAGTCGTTGACGAGCGTCAGGCCCAGGATGTGGTCCTCGGCGTCGGCGATGGAGATGGGCGAGCCGAGTTCGTTGCCCCGCGCGATGACGGCGCCGACTTCGAGTTCGTAGTCGAGCATGCGGCAGGGGGCGAAGCGGGGCGCTTCGGCGTCGTCGGCCCTGGTCTGGCCGCTGGGGCGGGTGACGGGCGTGCCGCTGGCGATGATGGACGAGGCGCGCCCGTGGTAGCCGATGGGCACCCACTTGTAGTTAGGCAGAAGTGGATTGTCGGGGCGGAACATGGCGCCGACGCGGGTGGCGTGGTGGATGGAGGCGTAAAAGTCGGTGTAGTTGCTCGGCTGCACCGGGAGGAGGAACTCGACTTCTTCGGCGGGGAGGACGAGGCGGGAGCCGGGAAACTTGGATTCGCTGAGGTTCTCGAATCCCGCGGCGAGGACGCGCTGGATGGCGGCGCGGAGCTGTGCGGCCGCACCGGGCTGCATGCGCGAGATGTACGCGATTGAGTCGAAGCGGTAGTCCGCGTGTGACAGCATGTGCTGAGCGGCGTCCAGAACGAGATGATCAGAGTCATCTCGCGCGATGAGCCCACGGCTCGCAGCAGCACTGACATCGAGCACGCGATCGCCGATGCGGACACCAAGTCTCGGCGTGGAGAAGCTCTGGCTGGCGCCCGCGTCGAGGAACGCGCACCAGGGCAGGTTCTGGATGGGGAAGTCGGTGGCGGGGTCGTTGGCGGATTCGACCCAGCTTTTTAGGTTCGGGTCGTGTGTATCGTTTATCTCGTACATCATTTTCATTTTACACGCTTGCAACCCAAGTGGGTTTCTGCCCGAGGCGGAAACACGACCGGTAGGGAGTGTGC
>DOJA01000136.1:0-8608 GCA_003511945.1 Phycisphaerales bacterium
GGGGGGGGCGGGCGGCGCGGGGGCCAATCGGCCCAGTCTCACCGGCGCCGACCCGATCGACGAAATCGCACAGGTCTTCGCGCAGCGCGATGCGCTCTACCGGCGGCTGGCGACGCGCACGCTGGAAGGTCTGACGACCATCGAAGACGCGCTCGCGCAGCTGCGCGGCTGGGCCGCCCGGCCCGGCTCACGCAGCCAGTGAGAAGCGCCCGCTGGCGAGCCGTTTGCACAGCCGCTCCTTGTCGCCGGGCATGACGAAGCGGTGGAACACGCACGCCATCCGCACAGGGCCGGGCTGGTCGAGGTCGTCCTCCTCGATCCACACCACATTGGCGAACACATAGACAGGGCGGCGCTCGGTCAGCCGAAGGAACTCGGCGCCGGGCAGTTGAATGCGGACGGCGATCCGCGTTCCCGGCTCGACCGGGTGGTCGAGTTCGAAGCGCATGCCGCCCTCGCTGATGTCGTAGGCGTGGCCCTTCCAATCGAAGGACTCGCTGTCCATCGGTCGGGCCTCGACGGCGGTGTAGGAGGAAGGGAGCAGGTAACGCGGGTGGCGTCGACGGTCGCTGGCCTGGTCCATGGCCGACTCCTGTGGAGCGTGGCTCCGCGCGGCGCGCCTCCCCCAAGCGCGAGTCCGGACCGTGGACCTATCGGTCCGGGGCCGGTGCGGCTTGATTCTCGGGCGGGCGGGACCGGATGTTTGCGCTATGTTCGGGGCGAGCGCCCGACAATACGGAGCTGGCACGAACCGCACCGCGTCCGTGCGGTCTTGACATGGGGCGAGCGCAGTCTCGTTCGGTTCACTGCCACCCAACGAGGAGCGATGTCATGACGCGGGATGGGGGCGTCCGCGTGGACAGGCGCTGGGCTGGTGGCGGATGTGCAGGGCTGGGTCGACGACGGAGCGGCGTCGAACTTCGGATGGATTGTGGATGTCGCGCGGGTGGGCAACCGCAGGGCGAAGCGGTTCGGCAGGCGGGAGAACCCGACGCCCGCGCACCGCCCGACGCTGACCGTGGAGTTCACTCCCCCGCCGTGCCCCGGCGACGCGAACGGGAGCGGGCAGGTCGAGTTCCACGACCTGACCTTCATCCTGTCGAACTGGCGGGATCCCTTCACCTTCGACGACCTGACCGAGGCGCTCGAGCGCTGGCTCGATGTCGGCCCGTGACGGGGAGACCTTCATCGACCGGAAGGGAGAAGGGCGGTGGAAGCGACGGGAGCGCTCGGGCTCTCTCGCTTGCGTGGCAGTGGGCCTAGGACGATTCGAACGTCCGACCTTACCCTTATCAGGGGTACGCTCTAACCAGCTGAGCTATAGGCCCGGGATGTCGTCGTCGGGGCCGGGGCGGGCAAGGACAGGGGTGGGGGGCGGTGCGGGGTCGGCCGCGGACCCGACGGGGGGAGGAGTATACCGCCCGGCGGGGCGGGGTCACGCGGTGGTCAGCCCGCGTCGGAAGAAGCCCAGGCGCATGGCTTCCTTGGCCATCCAGAGGGTCTCCTCGGCCACTTCGTTGGCTCGTGCGGTGCCGCGCCGGATGATGTCGATCACGGTGTCGTCGCCGGTGCGTCCGGGCTTGTCGTACTCCGCCCGGCGGGCGCGCATCGGCTCCAGCAGGGCGTTGATCGCCTCGGCCAGTTCCTGCTTGATGTGCCCGTCGCCCAGGTTGTCGCCCCGGGCGTAGCGGTCCTTCAGTTCGGCGGCCCGCTCCTGGGGGATGAAGGCGTCGACGAACTGCATGAGGGCGTTGTTCACATCGCCCGGCTCCGTGGCGGACTGGCGTCCGGTGAAGATCCTGTTGATCTTCTTCTGGACCTCCTTGGGCGGGTCGGAGAGGAAGATGGCGTTGCCGAGGGACTTGGACATCTTGTGCGTGCCGTCGATGCCCGGCAGGCGGGCGACGCGGCCGACCTTGGCCTTGGGGATGGGGAAGACGCCCCCGGCCTTGACATGGTCGTCCTCGGGGGTGCGGTTGTTCACGGCGCAGTAGACCTGGTTGAACTTGCCGGCGACGAAGCGGCACATCTCGATGTGGGGCACCTGGTCCTCGCCCACGGGGACGAACGCGGGGCGGAAGGCCAGGATGTCGGCGCACTGGCCCACGGAGTAGAGCGGGAAGCCGAAGGGGTAGGAGTCGCCCAGCCCTTTGGCGTCGATCTCGGTCTTGATCGTGGGGTTGCTCATCACGCGGTTGAAGGGGATGAGCATGGCGAAGAACCACGAGAGCTCGGCGATGGCGGGGACCTCGGTCTGGAGGACGACATGGGCGAGGGAGGGGTCGATGCCGCAGGAGAGCCAGTCTTTGACGATCTCGATGGTGTCGGCGCGGATCTCGTCGGGCTTGTCCCATCGGGTGGTGAAGGCGTGCATGTTGGCGAGGAGGAAGAAGCACTCGTGCTGGTGCTGCATGGCGAGGCGGCGCTCGATGGAGCCGACGAAATGGCCGAGGTGCAGGCGCCCGGTGGGGGTGTCGCCGGTGAGGACGCGGGTCTTTGGCTTCTGCGGCGTCGTGGGTTCGGGCATGGTGGGGAGAGGGTAGCGGGTGGGCGCCGAGGGCCGGCCAGCGTGCGTCACGCCGGCGGTCGGATCAACCGCCCCAGCGCGTCCCCCGGGTCGTCGGCGCGCATCAGCGACTCACCCACCAGCACGATCCGCACGCCGACCTTGCGCAGTTTCACGAGGTCGGCGTGGGTGCGGATGCCCGACTCGCTGACGAGCGTTGAGGTGTCCTCGACCATCGCCGCCAGACGGGTGGTGTGGTTGAGATCGACTTTCATGCTGGAGAGGTCGCGGTTGTTGATGCCGAGAAGGCCGTAGGAGCGGTCGGGGAAGCCGACATGGGGCAGCACGCTGAGCAGGTTGTCGACGCTGTGGGCCTCGACGAGCGTGGTGAGCTGGAGCTCGCGGGCGAGGATCATGAGGTCGATGAGCTCGGAGGTGTTCAGGCACTCGGCGATGAGCAGCACCGCGTCGGCCCCCGAGGCCCGGGTCTCCCACACCTGCCAGGGGTCGATGATGAAGTCCTTGCGCAGGACGGGCAGGGGGACGGCGTCGCGGACGCGGTGGATGTACTCGAGCCGGCCGGCGAAGTAGCGCTCGTCGGTCAGGCAGGAGATCGCCGCCGCCCCGGCGCGGTGATACTGTCGGGCGATGGCCACGGGGTCGAAGGCGTCGTCCGCGTACTCGGCGCGGATCCACCCCGCGCTGGGGCTTTTGCGCTTGATCTCGGCGATGACCGCGGTGTCGGTCCCCAGCGGGTGGCGGGTGACGGCCTGGAAGAAGTTCCGGGGGCGTCCCAGTTCGGCGATGCGGTCCCGGAACGCCGCGACCTCCGTGTTCGGCTTGATCCGCGCGACCTCTTCCCGCTTGTGGGCGACGATCTCTTCGAGCGTGATGGACGGGCGGTCGGTCATGGCGTTGCTGATGGTGGCGGCGGTGGCGGTGGGTGTGGCGGGTGCGGAGGCGCTCGGGGGGGCATTGTTGGGCATGTCGGCCCCGGGCGTCGAGGCGCCCGGCCCGGAATCCCACCCCCCTGGGAACATCGGCGGATCCCTGTGGTGGACGCTCGGGACCGTAGCCGCGGCGGGGCTGGCGCTCTGGGTGATCCGCCGGAAGCGGTTGCTCCGGCTCGATGGGCGTCCGGACGCGGTCGGCGGCACGGGGCCGGACTGGCCCATCATGCTGCTCGCGGGGTTCGCGGTCATGCTCGCGCAGCCGTTGGGCGCCGGGACCGCGCGGGCGGTCTTCGGGCTGACGCCCGCGTCGACGGACCAATTGCAGGGCGTGGCGCTGCTCAGCGTGGGGGGCTATCTCGGGGCGCTGGTGGCTCTGCTGGTGGCGACGGTGGTGGTGCCCGGGCTGGGCCGTGGGCTGGGAGTGCGGCCCGGCGGGCGGGACTTGCTCCGGGGCGCCGGGGCGATGGCGCTGGCCGCCCCGATCGTTGCGGTGGTCGGTCAGGCGGCGCTGTGGAGCGCCTCAGCGCTGGCCCGGTGGCGGGGAGGACCGCCCCCCGACCCCGAAGCGCACTCCACGCTGCGCCTGCTCACCGAGCCCGGCGCGGTCGGCACCGGCTGGTGGTGGGCGGTGGTGGGCGCGGTGGTGATCGGTGCGCCCATCGTCGAGGAATCGATCTATCGGGGGCTGTTCCAGTCCGCGGTGCGCGGGGCGACGGGACGGCGCTGGGGGGCGATCTGGCTCACCTCGGGCGCCTTCACGCTGATGCACGCGGGCGTGGCGGAGCCCCACGCGCTGGCGGTGCTGCTGGTGCTGTCGGTGTGCTTCGGGGTGGCCTACGAGCGCACGGGGCGGCTGTGGGTGCCGATCACGATGCACGCGCTGTTCAACGGGGCGAATGTGGCGCTGGCGGCGGGGTCGTCCTGAGCGCGGAGGTCAGCCCTTGGCGTTCTTCAGCTTCTTGAGGGCCGCTTTGGCCTTCGACACCCGGTCGCTCTTGGGGAACCGGGCGACGAACTCCTCGTAGTGACGCACGGCTTCGGCGCGCCGGCCCATCTTGGCGTAGCACTCGGCCGCGTTGAACCGCGAGTTCTGCGCGTTCTCGTTCTTCGAGAGCACGATCTCGTACTGCTCCGTCGCCTTGGCGCAGTCCTCCATCAGGCGGAAGGCCTCGGCCCGCATGTAGGGCGGCGTGCTGCTGTCGGGCGGGAGCAGGGGCGCGAGCCGCTCGATCACCGTGAGGGCCGCGGCGCCGTCCTTCTTGGAGTTGAGCAGTTCGGAGGCGTGCGTCGAGAGCGCGAAGGCCGGTGCCGCGCCGTCGCCCGGGGCGGTCTCGGCGGCGGTGTACCGGGCCGACATCTCGTCCCACTTCTCCTGCCCCGCGGCGACGGCGCCCAGCGCCATGTGGCCCCAGAACTCGCCGCCGGGGATCTTCAGCAGGGCCTCGGCGTGCGCCCTGGCCTTGTCGTAGGAGCCGAACATCCAACCGCCCTGGCGGCGCGCCTGCGTCCAGTACATGGCGGCGGCGTAGCGGCACATGATGTGGTTGGGGTCCGCCTTCACCCCGGCTTCCCACTCGTCCTTGGCGCTCCCGGCGCGGTCGGCCATCCCCAGGATGCCCATCTCGCTGGTGATCGTGCCCATCCACGCCTCGCCCAGTTCGTACCGCGCCTCGGCGTCCTTGGGGTTCGCCTTGACGATCGCCTGCAGGGCCGTCCTGGCGCCCTCGGCGTCCCCTGAGCGGCGCAGGGCGACCGCCCGCCCGATGGACCACTTCAGCACGCTGGGCTCCGCGGCGATGGCGGCGTCGAACACCGGGATCATCGCCTTGGCTTCGTCACGCGTCGGACCCTTCGAGCGCGAGCGCGCGAACGCGTAGGCCCGCTCGGCGGCCTGCGCGGGAGTCTCCGTGACTGTCGCGGGGGCGGGGGCGGGGGCGGGTGTTTCGCTCTCAGCCGCCTGGCCCAAGGGCGCTCCGAGCAGCAAAGCGAGCAGTGCAATCACAGGAACGATCAGGCGAGCAGTCAGACGCGGCATGGTGTGACCTCTTTGGTGACGACCCAGAGTATTGGGCACCGCGGAACGCCCGTTGCGTTTCCCGGCTCGGTCGAACGAAAAACCGCGGGGACGACCCCGCGGCGCGGTACGAACCAAACGAGGTGTTCGGTCGATGTTCTGGGCGTCTTGCGGCATGAACGCGAGAGCGGGAACAGCGAGACAGGCGGGACGCCTGTCCCACCGCCGGAGAGACGGGAGGGACGCCTGTCCCACCGCCGGAGAGACGGGAGGGCCGCCCGTCCCACCGCCGGAGGGGGCCGGGGTCATCCGGTGTGGGTGTTCAGTCCATCAGGGCGGCCTGAGCCGCGGCGAGGCGCGCGATGGGCACGCGGAAGGGGGAGCAGGAGACATAGTCCATCCCGGCCTTGTGGCAGAAGAAGACGGAGGCGGGGTCGCCGCCGTGCTCGCCGCAGATGCCGATCTTGAGCTTCTTCTTTTCGCTCCGGCCCTTCCTGATGGCCATGTCGACGAGCTGGCCCACGCCCGACTGGTCGAGGGACTGGAAAGGGTCGACGGGCAGGATCTCGTGGTCGACATACTGGCCCAGGAAGAAGCCGGAGTCGTCGCGCGAGTAGCCGAAAGTCATCTGGGTGAGGTCGTTGGTGCCGAAGGAGAAGAAGTCGGCGTCCTTGGCGATGTCGTCGGCGGTGAGGGCGGCCCGGGGGACCTCGATCATCGTGCCGATGAGGATGTCCAGGGGCTTCTTCCAGTCCTGCTCCTTGACGACGGCGGCGATGGTCTCCTCGGTCTGGCGGCGGAGGAGGGTCAGCTCCTTGCGCGTGCCGACGAGGGGGTGCATGATCTCGGCGATGGCCTTGACGCCCTTGCGCTGGCATTCGATGGCGGCCTCGACGATCGCGCGGACCTGCATGCGCAGGATCTCGGGGTAGGTGATCGAGAGGCGACAGCCGCGGTGCCCGAGCATGGGGTTCATCTCGTGCAGCTGGCTGACGCGGGCGCGGACCTTGTCGGGGGAGATCTTCAGCCGATCGGCGACCTCGCGCTGGCTCTTCTCGTCGTGGGGGAGGAACTCGTGGAGCGGGGGGTCGAGGAGGCGCACGGTGACGGGGAAGCCGTCCATGGCGCCGAAGATGCCGATGAAGTCGGCCCGCTGGAAGGGGAGGAGTTTGGCGAGGGCCTTCTCGCGGTCGGCGGTGGCCTCGGCGAGGATCATCTCGCGCATGGCGACGATGCGGTCGCCCTCGAAGAACATGTGCTCGGTGCGGCAGAGGCCGATCCCGGTGGCGCCGAACTCGCGGGCCCGCTGGGCGTCCTTGGGGGTGTCGGCGTTGGTGCGGACGGCGAGGCGCCGGTGCTTGTCGGCCCACTTCATGACCTGGGCGAAGTCGCCCGAGAGGCGGGGCTCGACGGTCGCGACCGCGCCGGCGATGACCTCGCCGGTCGAGCCGTCGATGGAGATGACATCGTTGCGTCCGAACGAGCGCCCCTTGACGGTGAACTCGCCCTTCTTGGCGTCGATGTGGATCTCTCCCGCGCCGGCGACGCAGCACTTGCCCCACCCGCGGGCGACGACCGCGGCGTGGCTGGTCATCCCGCCGGTGCTGGTGAGGATGCCCACGGCGCTGTGCATGCCGTCGACATCCTCGGGGCTGGTCTCCTTGCGGACGAGGATGACCTTCTCGCCGGCCAGTTTGCGCTCGACGGCCTCGTGGGCGGTGAAGGCGGGCTTCCCGACGGAGGCGCCGGGCGACGCGGGCAGCCCGCGGGTGAGGATGTCGGCCGACTTCTTCTTCACGGGGTCGAAGGACGGGAGGAGGAGCTGGGTGAGGTCGCCCGCGGGGATGCGCCGGATGGCGGTCTTCTCGTTGACGAGCTTCTCGCGGACCATGTCGCAGGCGATCTTCACCGCCGCGAACCCGGTGCGTTTGCCGGTGCGGGTCTGGAGCATGTAGAGCGTGCCCCGCTCGATGGTGAACTCGATGTCCTGCATCTCGCGGTAGTGCTTCTCGAGCTTGTTCTTGATGGCGAGCAGCTGCTTGTGGACCCTGGCGTTCCACTGGGGCATCTCGCTGACGGGACGGGGGGTGCGGATGCCCGCGACGACATCCTCGCCCTGGGCGTTGACGAGGAACTCGCCGTAGAACTCGTTCTCGCCTGTGGAGGGATTGCGGGTGAAGGCGACGCCGGTGCCGGAGTCGTCGCCCATGTTGCCGTAGACCATGGCCTGGACATTCACCGCGGTCCCGTTGAGCCCCTGGATGCCCGAGAGGCGCCGGTACGAGATGGCGCGGTCGGCGTTCCAGGACTTGAACACCGCCTCGATCGCCAGTTCGAGCTGTCGGATGGGGTCCTGCGGGAAGGGCGAGCCGACATGCGCCTTGTAGACATCCTTGTAGACCTCGCAGAGTTCGGCGAGCCCCTCGGCGGAGACATCGGTGTCGCCGGCGGCCCGGTGGCGGGCCTTGAGCTCGTCGAAGGCGTGTTCGAAGTGCTCGTGGTCCACGCCCATGACGACATCGCCGAACATGTTGATCAGGCGCCGGTAGGCGTCGTAGGCGAACCGCTTGTTCCCCGTCGCGCGGGCCAGCCCCTCGGCGGCGGCGTCGGTCAGCCCCAGGTTCAGGATCGTGTCCATCATCCCGGGCATCGACACCTTCGCGCCGGAGCGCACGGAGACCAGCAAGGGATCCCTGGGATCGCCGAACTTCTTCTTCAGTTCCTTCTCGAGGGTGCGCACATTCTTCACCACCTCGTCCATCAGCCCCTTGGGAAACTTGCGTCCGGAGTCGTAGTACGCCCCGCAGGTGTCGGTGGTGATGGTGAACCCGGGCGGGACGGGGAGCCCGATGGAGGTCATGTCGGCGAGGTTGGCGCCCTTGCCGCCCAGCAGCGCTTTCAGTTCGGCGCGTCCCTCGGTCTTGGTGGCGCCGAAGTAGTACACCATCTTCGCGGACGAGCCCTTGGCGCCCTTCTTGGCGCCCTGGGACCCGGCGGACTTGCGGGAGTTCTTGGCCGGCTTCTTCTTCGGGGGCTTGGTCGCGGCTGCGGGCATGGCTGTGTCGTCTCCGTGCGGGGCGCGGGGTGGGCTTGATAAAACGCTTCAGTCCCCACCGGCAGGGCCGGCCCGGCGCG
>DOJA01000136.1:8688-8874 GCA_003511945.1 Phycisphaerales bacterium
CGGCAGGGCCGGCCCGGCGCGCGGCCGCGCGCCTGCGGCGTCGATCCAGTGCAGGCAGGGGTGACTGGGCGGGACCGCCCGGTCGGGTCCGAGTGTAGCCCTTGGCGGGGACCCACGCATGGGCCGCGCGGGGGCCGCGCGGGGGGCGCGCGGGGGGTGTGTCCGGGGGGTGTGTCCGGGGGGGTG
>DOJA01000133.1:0-163 GCA_003511945.1 Phycisphaerales bacterium
GGTCCTGGGGGCTTCGGGGGAAAGGACCGCGACGCGGTAGGCGACCGTGAGGCACTTGCCGCAGACGAGACTGCCCTTGTGGCCCTCGACCATGGGGAACTGTCCGTCCCACGGTCGACGGCAGAAGTCGCAGAGGAAGTCGGCGGGCTGCATGTTGTCGGGG
>DOJA01000133.1:371-1381 GCA_003511945.1 Phycisphaerales bacterium
TCGCCGCTCATCGCGTGGGCGGTGAGGGCGATGATCGGGCCGTCGTAGCCCTTCTGGCGGAGGAGCGTGGAGGCGCCGTACCCGTCGAGTTCGGGCATCTGCATGTCCATGAGGACGACATCGAAGGGCGGGACGGCGCCGAGGGCGACGCGGGCGGCGATCTTGCCGTTCTCGGCGACTTCGACGGTCGCCCCCGCCTTGCGCAGGACGAAGGCGATCAGGCGCTGGTTGTCGATGCCGTCTTCGGCCAGCAGGATGCGGGACGAGAGCGGGTCGGGCTGCGCGACGACGACGGGGGCGCCGGCGCGGTGCTCCTGGGCGGCTTCGTCGAGGGAGCGCACCAGGTCGGCGGAGTCCCAGTGCGCGGAAAGCCGCAGGGTGAAGACGCTGCCCTCGCCCGGGGTGCTGGCGGCGCTCACGGTCCCGCCCATGATCTCTGCAAGGCGGCGTGAGATGGCGAGCCCCAGCCCGGTGCCCCCGAAGCGCCGGGTCATGGTGGCGTCGGCCTGGGTGAAAGGTTGGAACAGGCGCCCGACCTGCTCGGGGGTCATGCCGATGCCGGTGTCGCGGACTTGGAAGACCATGGCGCCGTCGGGCTCGGTGCGCATGGCGAGGGTCACGGCGCCGTGGCTGGTGAACTTGACCGCGTTGGAGACGAAGTTCAACAGGATCTGGCGCAGCCTCACCGGGTCGGACTCGACGCGCCGCGGGAGCGGGAAGGCCATCTCGGTCTTGAGGGCGATGCCCTTGGCCAGGGCCTTGGGCTCCAGGAGCGAGACAACATCCGCCAGGATCTGCACCGGGCGGGTCTCGACCTTCTCCACGATCATCTGTCCGGCTTCGATCTTGGAGAGGTCGAGGATGTCGTTGATCACCGCCAGGAGGTGGTCGGCGTTGCGCCGGATGGTGTGAACGCAGTCGACCCGGTCGCTGGGGGACTGGTTCGGTTCGATGAGGAGGTCCGCGTGCCCGACGATGGCGGTCATGGGGGTGCGGATCTCGTGGCTCAT
>DOJA01000133.1:1473-1795 GCA_003511945.1 Phycisphaerales bacterium
GGCTCATGTTGGCGAGGAAGTCGGTCTTGGCGCGGCTGGCCTCTTCGGCGCGGGCCCGCTGGCGTTCGACCTCTTCGGACATCCGTTCCAGCCACCGACTTTGTTCGATGAGCACCACGCGCAGGTCGAGCAGGCAGACGCCCTTCTCCGCGCTCACCGTGAGCACCGGGTCGAACAGGTGCTGGACGGGGCGGGCGAGGGCGCGGGCGACCGCGCGGGTGACGGGCAGGGACGAGGGCAGCGCGACAACGCCGCTGTCGTAGCGCTCGACGAACCGGCGCAGCGGGCGCCACATGAACAGCTCGCGCCCGAACCCCTCGGC
>DOJA01000133.1:1848-2365 GCA_003511945.1 Phycisphaerales bacterium
AGGCGCCGTTCGAGGGTGGTGCGCGCGATCGCGTCGATCGAGCCCGTGGCGCGCCGGACCAGCACGCCCACAAGGTCAGGGCGTCCGGCGAGGGCCTCCACGACCCGTTCCAGGGGCTCGGACTCGGCGAACTCGGTGTTCTGGCCGTGCTGGGCCGCGATGGCGCCCAGGGTCGGCTCGCCGAGTTCCGCAGGCGCACGCTCAGCGCTGCTGTGGAGCGGTGACAACGACTCGGCTTGCGGCTCGGGCTCACGCACGACGGAATCCCCGGCTCGGGCGGCATTGCCCGCTAGGGCGGTCTTCCTACTTCGGCCTCGATCGGTTGCCGTGGACTCTCCCGTGCGCTGTGTTCACCAGTCCTTCACAAATCTGACGCGCCAGAGCGCATGGCGCGTGCTTCCCGGACGGAATCAGCGATCGGGTCACCCGTTCGGGTGGTTGGCGCCCGGGCCCTTGCGCAGGATCGTGGCGTGGAAGGGGCGCCCCTCGCGGGCGTACTTGCGCTCGAAGTTGGTGC
>DOJA01000133.1:2427-2670 GCA_003511945.1 Phycisphaerales bacterium
GTACTTGCGCTCGAAGTTGGTGCCCACCACCTCGCCCACTCCCGCCGAGGCGGGGCGCTCAAAGGGCAGGCGGAGGAACGGGCCGGTGCCCGACGCGGGCGACCAGCGGGCGAAGTGCTCCTCCATCCACGACCAGTAGTCGTCGTGGTCCGTGACGATGCGGAGTTCCCCGTCGCTCGACAGCACGCGGCGAGCGTCGGCGAGGAAGCGGTCCTGCACGACGCGGCGCTTGTGGTGGCGGGC
>DOJA01000192.1:0-8426 GCA_003511945.1 Phycisphaerales bacterium
CCACCGCCCCCGGACCGCCCCACCGCTCCGACAGAGGCCTCAGCACCAGCGCCGCCCCCGACGCCACCGACAGCAGCAGCACCACCGCCGCCCCCGCCGACAACGACGAGAACCGCCCGCCAGTCCCCATGAGCCCGTTGACTCGCCCCTGCTTCATCGTCGGACCGTCCTCGACCAATGGCTCCGCACCCGAGGGCGGGCCCGGGACACCGACGCCTGCCGCTCCCCCCGGGGGGGGCGCATCAGCCGCGCTCGCCCCGAACCGGCGGCGTGCTCGTCGTCTGATTGATCTCGAAAGTCGTCTGGCGGATGCTCCGCAGCGGCTCGTCGCTGTCCCCGCGCACACGACGCACCAGCCACCGCGCCGCTTCGTACCCCAGCAGACTCGCGTCCTGGCACACCGCCGTGAAGGGCGGGAACGCGTGGTGACGCAGGTCGCTGTCATCAAAGCCCACGATCGACAGGTCCTGAGGCACCCTGATCTGCATCTCCCGGCACGCGTTCATCCCGCCCAGCGTCGCCATCGGATCCGTAAAGAAGATCGCCGTGGGCGGATCGCGCAGGTTCATCAGGTACCGGACCGCGTTGGCCCCGCCGTTCATGTCCGCCACCAGGTCCACCAGGAGCGACGGGTCGAACTCAACCCCGCTCGCCTCCAGCGCCTCGCGGTAGCCCTCGCACCGGTCCGTGTGGTCGGTGTCGTGGACATAGTGAACCCCGAGCGCGATCCGACGGTGCCCCAGCCGGATCAGGTGCTCCACCGCCCGGCGGCTGTCGCTCCGAGACTCCGTGCAGATGAAGTTCACCTTCGGGTTCTCGAACCGGTCCGCCACGACGACCGACGGCACGCCCGCCTCCGCGATCGCCTCGCACTCCTCGCGCGAGTCTTCGAACGAGCGGAGGATCACCCCCTTCACGCCCTTGCGCCGGAAGAACGACGCGTAGTCCTCCCGCGGCGCCCGGTCGCGCCCGATGTTCAGGATGGTGATGTCGTACCGGTGCGCGTTCAGCCCGCGCAGGATGCCGAACATCAGCGACGAGTCGAACGCCCCGTAGTCCGCCCGAACCGCGTCCCCGGGGTACGCCAGCGCCACCACATCCGAAACCACCGTCGAGGACGACTTCACATACCCCATCTGGCGGGCCGCTTCGAGCACCCGCTCACGGGTCTCCCCGTTCACATTCGGCAGGTCGTTGAGCGCACGGGACACCGTCGCCACAGACACGCCCGCCCGCGCCGCGATGTCCCGAACAGACGCCATGCGATCCACCCTTCACTCAGATGAAACAGTTACAGACCTCATCGTACCGACCGGGGTCCCCGGCGGTCAACGCCGGGGACCCGATCGGCCAGTCTCCTTATCGGCGACGACGGGCCACGCCCATCCCCACCACCGCGAGCAGCGACAGCGCCCCCGGCGTCGGGATGCGGCTGAAGCTCGCGTCGTCCCACGCAACGCTCGTGTCCGCCGGGCTGCCGTTGTTGGTGAAGCTCTGCACCGCCATCACGATCCGGGCCTCGACCGCGCCCGCGGGCGCGATGTCGCTGATCGTGAACTGCTGGTAGTCGGCGGTCAGCAACCCGCTGACCACCGAGTTCAGCTCGCTGATCTTGCCGCTGCCTCCCCACCACTCGATGCGGAACTCCGCGCCGTTGTTGACGCTGGGGTTCAGCCGCGCCCAGATCGAGAGCTCATAGAGGCCCCCAACCGCAACGCCCGGCACCGTCTGCACATGGCCCGTAAACGCGTTGAACCCGGTCGGGTGCGCGCCCGCGCGGACCGTCGTCACCAGCGCCGCCGCGCCGGCGTGAGGGGCCGCCCCGGTGGTGTTGAACGCTTCCAGGAAGGTCCCGGCCGGACCGCCGAAGAACCCGTTCCAGTTCAGCACATTCGAGAAGTCAAAGCCCAGCGGGGCCTCGAACCCGGGGTTGTTCAGCAGGTTCTGCGCCTGCGCCTGAGCCCCGATCGCCGCCACCGCGGCAACCACAAGAAAAGCACGAGGATGTGACATGTCTACTCTCTTCCCTTTCTTCGTGACCGGCCCCGCAACGAGCGGCTCTCACGAGCACGCCCCCTCGCCGCGGACGCCTGAAACACTATGAAACATGTTTACTATGCCCGAGATTCGGGCTCCGTCAACCGCTCCCAGACCTCCGTTCCACCCCCGGGTCCGAGAACCATCACCGATCGTGTCCGGCCCTCAGGGCTGTTCGCCCGACGGGACCTTGTCGATCTCGCGATCGAGCGCCGACCACAGCACCCGCATCGAACTCCTGCCCGCGTCCCCCAGCAGTTCCTGCTGCCGGAACAGTTCCACGCTCCCGTCTCCACGGGCGAAGTTGGCTGCCCCGTTCGGATCGAACGGGAGCGTCGTCGCCCCGTGCCGATAGAACGGCACATAGGTCTTCACCGTCGTCCGGGTGAGCCCCGCCATCTCGATCGACCCCGCCGACGCGCTCACCCACTGACCGGGGAACGCCGTGGCCGCCGTGATCCCCGCGCCGCCCCCGAATCGCTCGCCCGGCTTGCCCAGGTCGCCGATATCCGCGGCCGCGTACCACGCCGTCGGGGGCTTCGAAGCCGAGGCCCCTTCGTTGAAGAACAGCCCCCACGCCTCGCCCAGCAGGATCGTCTGCGACGCCCCGCCGCTCGTCGCGTCAAAGCCGCGCCCGCGCTTCGCCTCGCCGGGATCCGTCGGGTTCCGACCCGGGCTCCCGAACGACTTCGTCCCCGAGTTGTACTTCGTCGCGCTGGCCGCCCAGTAGTTCATCGCGTACGAGCGCCCGGCCAGCGGGTGATCCGGGCACACCATCGAGCCGCCGCCCAGCGTCTGGTTCCGGATGTTGCTCGTCGAGAGGTTCGACTCGTCGAACTGCGGCATGTACTTGCCGATGCGGTTCACATCGTACCAGAACATCCCTGTCTTCCCGGTCTCCGGGTCCTTGATCCCATCCAGGTTCGGCGGGTACCGCGAGTTGTAGTCCGCTGTGTACGCAACCAGCGACACCGCCACCTGGTGCATGTTCGACGCGCACTTCACCGTGTTCGCCGACTTCCGCGCGCGCCCCAGCGCCGGCAGCAGGATCCCGATCAGGATCGCGATCACCGCAACCACCACCAGCAGCTCGATCAGCGTGAACCCGGCCCTGCGGCCCGCGAGACGATCATGGCCCTGCTTCATGGTCAGCGCTCCAGATACAAGTCAAACAACCGTGCGACCCCAGACTTCTCCGAACCCATCAACTGCACCGCCACCGTCCCCACCGAGTGCATGTCGATCCGCCGGGCGCCCCCCTGGTTCCCCCACGAGCTCTGACCCGACAGATCCGCGATCCGAACGCGGTACACCCCACGCTCACCCGTGCCGATCATCGGCAGCGAGGTGAACGACTCCGCGTCGTCCCCACCGGAAGTGTCGAACTCGCTCCAAGGCGCCTTCGCCCCGCCCTCGTTCACATGGAAATGAACCTCGATCCCGCGGGCGATCTCCGCGTCCAGCACGATGAACTCGTACCCGTCAAGGTCCGTCGTGTGCGCCGGCCCCCGCGACAGCGCCTGCGACGCAGGCCCCCGGAAACTCACGCCTACGCCGTACTCCTTCCCCGTCCGGTACCGAACCTCGATCGCCCCGCCCACCTTCTCGATCGCCACCTCCGCGTCGGCCGCGTTCCAGGTCTCGATCGGCCCCGCCCCGTTCCGCATCAGGTTCATCTGCGGCGGACGGCCCGGGTGCTGCCCGGGCGTGTAGGTCACGCCCTGGCTCCGCGGCGCGTCGACGGGGAGCGGGCGATCGCTCGACGCATGAATCTGCCCCGCCAGCGAGTTCGCCTCGCGCATCGCCCCCAGCAGCACCTCGTAGGGCCGGTGCTCGAGGTCCACCACTCCATAGTTGGAGTCCTCTCCGTCGAACCGTCCCTGGGGCGACTGATCGGCCCATTGGAACCAGTGGTAGCCGATCACCATGGGCTCAGCCGCGATCTCCGAGACAAACTCGCGGAACCCCGCCGCCCGGTCCCGCTGTGTCGCGACCACGCCCCCGGCCCCGCGCGTGTTGGGGTTCCCGCTCTGATTCTCCTTCGCGCGCCAGGAGAACTCCGTCACCATCAGGGGCTTGCGGGCCACAACCCAGTGGCGCGCCAGCAGCTTCTTCGTCGAATCCGGCGTCGGTGAGTAGCTGTTCACCGACACCACATCGCAGCTCGCCCCCACCGCACGAACCACGCTCGCGGGCGCATCGCCGGCGAACCGCACGCCGAGGATCAGCACCCCGGGATGGAGCCGTCGAACCACCGCGGTCGATCGCGAGAGGAACCGCTCGGCCGCCAGCGCGGTGAACGCTTCCCGGTCTTCCATCGCGGCCGGAGCCGCGCTCGCCCGCATGGCGATGCCTCCGAGCGAATCCCACGAGTCCGCGTCGACTCCATACGCTGTTCGCACCGCCTCGAGCGTCGGATGCCGCGACCGGATGAACTCCACCGCCGCCGCCCGTGCCGGGTCGCCCTTCTCCAGATCGAGCGCCCGCTCGAGCAGCGTGTCCGTCGGGCGGACATCCCACGCCGTCTTGCCCCACCAGGGCATCTCGTTGTCCAGGAACACCCCGAGCACATCGCCGCGCCCGGCGTAGGCGCCCATCACTTCGCGGGTGCGCTTCTCGACCATCGCCTCAAACCCGGGCCGGAGCCCCGCGAGGCACCGGTCGGCGCCGAACTCCGCGACATACAGGATCGGCGTCTGCACCAGCCCCGGATCGGTCACCGCGGCGCTGCTCCAGCACGCCACCGTGTTGAAGTTGGCCCCGCGGAGCGTCTCCGCGCACGACCGCGCCCACGCCGAGACATCCCCGCCGAACTGGCGCTTCAGCGGGTCGTAGTAATGCGTCCCCGCCCGCGGCTGGTGCTGCGTGTCCGTCACCGAGTTGACGCCGATCGACAGGAACCGCTCGCCGTCCGCGCTGCGCTCGTACCAGAACCGCCCGGCGTCATCGGTCACCACGCGGAATGCGCCCGGGGCCGCGGCCGGACCCGCCACCTGCGCCCTCGCGCCGTCGCCATGCCCAAGAACCACAGACAGCGCAAGCCCGATCACCAGTTCGACCGCACGGACCAGGCGAAGTGGGGTTGTCATGCGTTCCTTCCGCGTTGACGATCCGCCGCCGGCGAGGGCGCGACGGAAACGACCTCCCCCGAGTGTAACGATTTGCAGTATCTGTTCCAGCAACTTCTCCAAGAAATCTGCGCGGCATCGGCGAGATTTAGTAAAACGGTTCACCAATCGCGATCCAGCCGCAATCCGCCAGAATCAGGCCCCGCTCCGCCCATTCACTCTTCCACACAAAACCGCTTGACTCACTCCTCACCCCGTGTAATCCTGATGAAACAGTTACTGACCGCCGCACACGGGCCGTCCGCGTTGGAACGCCCGGCGTGAGCAGGTCCGATCAGAATAGTCCCTACTGGCTCTCCCACCCGGACCCAGCAGGGCGACACCGCCGGACTCACCGGCCCTGGAGGATTGAACACATGCGCTCTGCTCCCCGTGCCGCCCTCAGCGCGGCGTGCATCTCGGCCGCCCTGCTCTCCGGAACGACCGCCAGCGCCCAACTCCTCAACGCGGGCTTTGAGACCGCCGGGACCGGCACCGTCTTCGCCAACTGGATCGACTTCAACAATGCCATCGGCAACATCTCGCGGGCCGCGGAGGCCGTCCGCACCGGCGCCTTCTCCGCCAAGATGTTCGGGACCTTCGCCGGCGACTTCAATGTCAGCGGCTTCTTCCAGGACCTCCCCACCACCGTCGATCAGGTCTGGGACGCCCAGGCGTACTTCCAGCACCTCTCGACCGACGCGATCGGCGTCGGCAACCGCGTCGCGATGAATGTCGAGTTCCGCGCCTCCAACGGCGACCTCCTCGAGTTCTGGACCGTCGACGCCCTCACCTCGACCTCGCCCACCAACCAGTGGATCCAGCAGGCCTTCGCCGCCACCGCCCCGGACGACGCGGTCATCGCTCGGATGACGCTCCTGTTCATCCAACCCGACATCGAGGCCGGCGCCGGCCACATCGACGATGTATCGCTCTCCAGCAGTGGCTCCTCGACCCTGCTCATCAACCCCGGCTTCGAGGACTTCGGCGGCTTCGGATCCGCCTCCGCCTGTCGCGGCTGGTCCCAGGTGCCCAGGTTCGCCTCCAACATCTTCCAGAACTCCGACATGCCCCGGACCGGAACCTTCGCCGGATTCCTGTTCGGCCAGTTCACCGGATCCCCCAACTTCAGCTTCTTCTCCCAGACCTTCCCCGCCTCCGCGGGCCAGACCGTCGACGCCTCCGTCTGGGCGCTCCACAAGAGCACGGACGCCATCGCGGCCGGGAACTTCGGGTTCATCAACCTGGAGTTCCTCGACGCCAGCGGCGCCATCATCGGCGACATCCTCACCAACCCGGGCATCAACTCGATGAGCCCCACCAATGTCTACGCGGAACTCCCCGTCTCCGGCGCCGCGCCCGCGAACACCGCCCGCGTCCGCGTCGTGATCGGCTACTTCCAGGCCGCCCTGGGCGGCGGCGGAGTCCACTTCGACGATGTGAGCGTCGCGATCTCCTCCGCCCCCGAGCCCTGCCCCGGCGACGCCGACGGCAACGGAGTCGTGGACTTCGACGACATCACCTCGGTCCTCTCCAACTGGCTCGTCGACTACACCCCCGGCACAGGCCCCGGTGACGCCGACGCCAGCGGGATCGTGGACTTCGACGACATCACCTCCATCCTCTCCAACTGGCTCGATGCCTGCCCCTGACCCCGGCCGGCGCGGCCCCTCGGACCTCGCCTTGGTCCTAGCATCCGCGCCATAGACCCCCGGGGGGCAGGCCCATTCGACGACCACGGATCGACCCCACGCACGACGCCCCGGGCGCCCTCCTCGCCCGGGGCGTCGTGTTGGGCGTTCTGCTGACCGCCGCCGCCCACGCCGGCACCCCATGGGAGCTCGTCTGGGCCGACGAGTTCGACGGCACGACGCTCGACGCCTCCCGCTGGACCGCCCAGACCGGCACCGGCACCCTGTTCGGCCTGCCCGCCGGCTGGGGCAACAACGAGCTCCAGTACTACACCAACCGCTCACAGAACCTCTCGGTTTCCGACGGCGCTCTCCACATTGTGGCCCGAGCCGAGGCCTTCGCCGGCTCCAACTACACCTCGGCGCGCATCCGAACCGCCGGCAAGTTCGAGGTGCTCTACGGCCGCATCGAGGCCCGCATCACCATCCCCTCCGGCACCGGGATCTGGCCCGCCTTCTGGATGCTCCCCACCGCCAGCCCCTACGGCTCATGGGCCGCCAGCGGCGAGATCGACATCATGGAGTCGACCAACGCCGCCGACCGAATCTACGCCACCATCCACCACGGCGCGCCCTGGCCCAACAACGCCAGCAACGGCAACTCCTACGCCCCCGGCGTGGACTTCGGCGCCTCACCCTTTGTCTACGCCGTCGAGTGGGAGCCGGACACGCTCCGCTGGTATGTGAACGACCAGCTCATCCACACCGTCACCAGCGCGACCTGGTTCAGCACCGCCGCCCCCTCCAACCCGCGTGCGCCCTTCGATGTCCAGTTCCATCTGCTCCTCAATGTCGCCGTCGGCGGGAACTTCCCCGGCCCTCCGAACGGCGCCGTCGGATTTCCGATGGAAATGACCGTCGATTATGTCCGCGTCTACCAGCGCCAGCAGCTCCCCTTCGACAGCGCCCCTTCCCCCATCCCGGGGCGCATCGAAGCCGAGGACTACGACCAGGGCGGCCCCGGAGTGGCCTACCTCGACACCGACTCCTCGAACAACGGCGCGCAGTACCGCCCCACCGAGGCGGTCGACATCGAGGCCTCCTCCGAGGGCGGCTTCAACATCGGGTGGATCCGTCAGGGCGAGTGGACCGAGTACTCCGCCCAGGTCGCCGCCGCCGGCCACTACCGCGCCGACTGCCGCGTCGCCTCCCAAACCAACGGCGGCTCCTTCCGCCTCGAGTTCAACGCCGTCAACAGGACCGGCACCCTCCTCGCCCCCGTGACCGGCGGCTGGCAGCAGTGGACCACCGTCTCTGCTCCGCTGGTCCTTCCCGCCGGCCCCACCACCGTTCGATTCGTCAACGAGTCCGGCCCGACCGGCGAGTTCAATCTCAACTGGATCGACCTCGCCCTGCTGGCGCGGGCCGGGGATGTCAACGCCGATCAGAGCATCGACATCGACGACCTGTACGACTTCGAACGCGCGACCGGCCAGTTCCCGGATGTGGATCTGGACGGCATCCCCGGCACCGCCGCCGACGAGGCCGCCCTCCGCGCCACCCTCCGCCAGCCGGAACTCCAGGCCCCCCGCGCGGCCCCCTGAGCGCGCTTGACAGCCGGACCACTCCCCTCCCCGGTGGGACGGGCGGC
>DOJA01000192.1:8516-8636 GCA_003511945.1 Phycisphaerales bacterium
GTGGGAGGGGCGGCCCGCCCGTCTCTCCCGACCCAGGCCGCATCCTTCCGTGCGCGCTTCCGACCAGCGCCCCGCGATCCAGCCAAATCCAAAGCGGAGAGGGGGGGATTCGAACCCCCG
>DOJA01000192.1:8785-11597 GCA_003511945.1 Phycisphaerales bacterium
GCTCCTTCAGCCTCTCGGACACCTCTCCGGGGTGTCTCAGTCACGCCGCCGCCGACGGACCGAGGGGGGGACAGTGTACCGCCCCGCCCGGATCGGCGCGCCCATCGCAGTCCCCTGTGACGACTACCCTGTCCCCGTGCGGAACAAGCGGCCCGACCTCAACAGCGTCCTCGTCATCGACAAGCCCCACGGCTGGACCTCCGCGGATGTCTGCCGCTTCATCCGCGCCCGAACCGGGGGGGCCAAGGTCGGGCACGCCGGCACGCTCGACCCTCTCGCCACCGGCGTCCTCGTCCTTTGCCTCGGTTCAGAGACCAAGCGCATCGATGAGATCATGGCGGGCCGCAAGCACTACGAAGCGACCGTCGATCTCGCCCATTTTTCCACCACCGACGACGCCGAGGGAGAACTGACTCCCGTCGCCGTCGCCTCGCCCCCGACCCGCGCTCAGGTGGACGCCGCCTGCTCAGCCATGGTCGGCGAGATCCTCCAGCGCCCCCCCGCCTATTCCGCCATCAAGGTCGGAGGCCGCCGCGCCTACCGCCTTGCCCGCCAAGGCAAGCCGCCCGTGCTCGAACCCCGCCCGGTCTCAATCCACGCCGTCGAGGTACTGGAGTACGGCTGGCCCCGGCTCAAACTCCGAATCGCTTGTGGCAAAGGAACTTACATCCGTTCCCTCGCCCGCGACCTCGGCACATCTCTCACCACCGGAGGCACGCTCACCGCCCTCCGACGCACCGGCGTCGAGCCCTTCACCATCGCCCAGGCCCTCGCCCCGGAGGACGCGCTGAACGGGCTTTTTCCTCCCGCCGACCAGATTTCTGCTTGCCCACGGGATATCCCGGGCCACAATGTCAGTTGAATCGCTCCCGGGGGGGACGGCACGGGGGTGCCGCCCGGGAGCCGAGGGATCCGAAACACGCGCTCGCCGGTTCGCGGAGCGGATGAGAGGGAAACCGTCATGTCGAATCAGGGTTTGAGTTCTGCCATGGTCCGCGCGGGCTTGGCCGCCTTGGCTGTCGTTTCGGTCGCTGGAACCGCGTCGGCCATCCGATCCACTCCCAGCGCGATCAACATCAACACTCTCGTCGGTGCCAACACCTATTACGGCATGGGCTACACCGGCACGCGCTCGGTGATGGCCAATGTCGAGGCCGGCCATGTCTGGAACGGCCACGAGACCCTCGGTCATGTGACCACCTTCTTCAACGCGGCCCCGGGATTGAACCAGGAGCAATCCGGCGAGTTCGACCGCCACGCCACCTGGGTCGGCCACATGATGGGCGGACGATTCTCCGGAGTCGGAAACCCCAGCACCCAGACCGGCATCGCCCACGGCGGACAACTCTGGTCGGGCACCATCGCCACGCGCTGGTCCGGAGTCGCGTACGCCACCGGTTTCAACTTCAATAACGCCACCCTGGCCGCCGGGTACGACGGCCCAATCCTGACCGGTGTGAACGGCCGCACCTCCGATGTCATCAACAGCAGCTGGGGCGGCGGAACGACCAGCGGCGCCGACACCCACGGCTTCTACACCGACTATCTCATGAACCTCACCGGCAAGACCTTCGTCGTCTCCGCCGGAAACTCAGGCCCAAATCCCGATACTGTCCGGTCACCCGGGGCGGCATGGAACAACATCACGGTCGGCTCGCTGGGGGCCGAAGGCGATGCCATCCCCTACAACACCGTCAGCAACTTCTCCAGCCGAGGGCTCAGCCGGTTCTTCAACCCGCAGACCGGCGTCGGAATCAACGGCGTCCGCGCCTCGGTCGACATCGTCGCGCCGGGCCAGGATCTTGTCGGCGCCTTCTACGGCGGCCAGACCGGCGGCAACGCACCCTTCGGTCAGGTAGCCGGGCCAAACAGCCCCGGGGCAAGCCTCTACAGCTTCGGCATCGCCGGAACTTCCTTCTCCTCCCCGATCGTGGCCGGGGGCGCCGCGCTGATCGTTGACGCCGCCTACGACAAGTACGCCGCCGACGGGCAGTCCCGCGACGGACGCGTCGTCAAGGCCATCCTCCAGAACTCCGCCCGCAAGATCCCCGGCTGGAACAATCAGCAGAACAACATCGGCGGCGTGATCACCACCACACAATCGCTCGACGCCGCGTCCGGTGCGGGGGCCATGGACCTCACGCAGGCCTTCACCCAGCAGACCGCCGGCACTACCAATGTCCCCGGACTCGGCGGCGGGATGGTCCAGCGCATCGGGTGGGACTACGGCAATGTCGCCTCGGGCGCCCCGAACGACTACGCCATCAATGTCCCTCTCATCGCCGGATCGCTCTTCACCGTCTCCCTCAACTGGTTCGCCGACGCCACCGACAACCTCAACGCCGGCGGCAGCGTTCGCAGCGTGGACGACCTCCAGCTCCAGGTCTTCGAGGACCCCGCCATCGGCGCCGATATCAAAGTCGCCGAGTCCATCAGCTTGTACAACAATGTCGAGCACCTGAACTTCACCGTTCCCCGCGCGGGCAACTACTACATCCGCGTGCTCTGGAACGGCGAGCTCTTCGACATCGATGGCGACGCCAACAACGAGTTCTACGGCCTCGCCTGGCACACCGTCCCCACCCCCGGCGGCATGATGCTCATGCTCGTCGGAGGCCTGGCCGCCGCCCGTCGCCGGCGCCACTGACCTTCCCGCGTCACACCCTCACGACCCTCCGCAAGCCCCCGGACCCGAAGTCCGGGGGTTTTTCGTTGGTTCAGGCCCCACGGACCTCGTCTTCGTACCCCTCTCCCCGGTCCCCTGGCCACCGGTCCCAGGCGCCAGTCCCTCGTCCCCGAACCACGAGCTCCG
>DOJA01000208.1 GCA_003511945.1 Phycisphaerales bacterium
GTGGGGGGTGGGGGGTGGGAGAGAATCGGGCGGTTCGCACCCGTTGGTTTGCTCCCCAAAACAACCACTATCGGTTCGTCACCCGCCCCAGCGGCAGACCCGCAAGCCCGCCTCGGTCAGCAGGGCATCCACCGGCTGGTCGTGGGCCTCGCGGGGTACTTCAGGCAAAACCTGCGCTTCGCAGCATACCCCCACCACCCACCCCGAGGTTCGGGCAGCAGCCCATCCCGCGCGCGCATCCGCCAGGAAACGGTCGTAGAACCCCGCCCCGCGCCCCAGACGGAACCCGCGCTCGTCAAACGCCAGACCGGGGACGAGCACGAGGTCGAGGTCGGCGGGCGGCACGACCGGCCCGTCCGGCGGCTCGGGCACGCTGTGACGGCGCACCTCGGTCGGCGCGTCCGGGGCCAGGAGCGCGACCGGGCGCATCGTGCGCGCGTCCCAGTCCATCCGCGGGGCGCAGACGACCTTGCCCGCACCGAACGCCGCCCGCGCGGCGGGACGGACATCCGGTTCCCCGGGCGTGCCCAGGAAGACCATCAACCGTCGCGCGCGCGCGAACCGTTGATGAGCGACCAGGTGCGCGCACGCCGCCGCCGACGCCCGCGCCAGGTCGTCGGGCGGGAGTGACGCGAGGAGTGACCTCATCCGCGCGCGCAGGGGCTTCTTGTCGTGTTCCATGTGGAACATTCCGTGAGGGAGCGTAGGGCAGAGAGCCCCCTCGACAGGTGAGCCCCTCCGGAATGTGAGCCCCCCGGAGAGTGAGCGCCCCCGAAAGGTGAGCCCCCCGAAAGGTGAGCCTCCCGGAAGGTGAGCCCCCCGGAAGTTGAGCCCCCCCGGAAGTTGAGCGCCCGCCGCAATGTGGGCGCGCGGGTACGCTCGCGTGGCGATGCCCGCCCGCGCGCCCCTGTTCCATGTGGTCATGCACGAGCCCGAGATCCCCAACAACACGGGGAACATCGGGCGCACCTGCATCGCCACCGGGTGCACCCTGCACCTGGTGCGCCCGCTGGGGTTTGATACGAGCGAGAAGGCGCTCCGCCGCGCCGGGCTGGACTACTGGCCCCGGCTGGGCGTGCGCGAGCACGACGACTGGTCGGCGCTGCTCTCGAGCGGCGGGATCGATCCGTCGCGGGTGTGGTTCACCTCCGGCCTGTTCGGCGTGCCGGTGTGGGAGGCCGACCTGCGCCCCGGCGACGCGCTCGTGTTCGGGAAGGAGACCGCCGGGTTGCCGCGGGAGATGCTGGAAGCGCACCGGGACCGGGTGATCACGCTGCCGATGGCGCCGGGCGAGCGGGGGCTGAATGTGGCGACGGCGGTGTGCGCGGTGGTCTACGAGGGGATCCGCCAGTGCGTAGGGCGGGGGGAGATCACCCTGACCCCGGATCAGCGCCTGACGCCCGGCTGATGCATCTTCGCTCGGGGTGCAGTCGTATATGAGCCGACCGCGGCGTGCAATAGGAGGTTTCATGTTCATCTGGCGAGCGGCTGTCGTACTGGGGCTCGTGGCCGGACAAGCCGCCGCGCGAACGACACCATTGAGTGTTCCCGTGGGCACGGCGCCCGTGGTAGACGGCACCATGAGCGATGCGGAGTGGGCGGGATCGCTCAAGATCGAGCGCCACGGGCAGACCGTGTGGCTGCGGGCGGACGCGGAGCGCGTGTACATCGGGATCCGCGGCGCCGGGCCGGCGATCACGACGGTCTGCATCGACGAACCGGAGCGGGTGCGCGTTCTGCACGCCTCGGCGGCGCTGGGCGAGGTGTCGTACGACCGCAAGGACGGAGCGCTGAAGCTGCGCGGGCCGGTGGAGTACGCGCGGCAACCCGCGGGCGATGCAGAGGGCGCCAGCGCGGCGCGGGAAGCGCACTTCGCCGCCCACGGGTGGACGGGATCGGTTGTGGGCGTCGGCGCGCCGGGCGTGACGGAGCTGGCGATCTCACGCGAGGCGCTGGGATTGTCGGAGGGCAAGGAACAGTCGTTCCCGCTCGCGCTGAGTCTGTTGAGCATGGCCGGGGGGAAGGGGGCCGGGAAGTTCACACTCCCCGACGGGCTGAGCGACGCGACCGTGGACCGGCGGATGCAGGCGGGCATGTTCCTGGAGAGCGCGGCGTTCACGCCGGAGAGTTGGGCGGTGCTGACAATTGGGGAGTGACGGGCGGGCCGCCCGTCCCACCAGGAGGAAGTAGAGGAGGCAAGGAGAGACAGGCGAGACGCCTGTCCCCCTTGTTGGTGACGATCAGACCGTCGCCCGCTCGGCACCCGGCATCGGGAACGCCTCGCAGAACGCGCCGATCTCGCGCTTCACCTGGCTCGCGACCTCCGGTGCGCCCTGGGCGCCAAGGACCCGGTCGATCCACTCGGCGACCTTGGCCATCTCGGGCTCGCGGAGGCCTCGGGTGGTGAGGGCGGGCGTGCCCAGGCGCACGCCGCTGGTGATGCGGGGCGGGCGCGGGTCGCTGGGGATGCCGTTCTTGTTGCAGATGATGGCGGCGGCTTCGAGCCACTTCTCGGCGTCGGCGCCGGTGAGGTTCCCGTCGCGGGCGCGGAGGTCGACGAGCATGAGGTGGTTGTCGGTCCCGCCGGTGGTGATGCGGAAGCCGCGCTCGGTGAGGGCGCGGGCGAGGGCCTGCGCGTTCTTGACGACCTGCCTCTGGTAGGCCTTGAACTCCGGTCGCAGCGCCTCGCCGAAGGCGACGGCTTTGGCGAGGACGACATGCATGAGCGGGCCGCCCTGAACGCCCGGGAAGACGGCCTTGTCGATCTTCCTGGCGAGTTCCTCGTCGTTGGTGAGGATCAGCCCGCCGCGCGGGCCGCGCAGGGTCTTGTGCGTGGTCGTGGTCACGACATGGGCGTGCGGGAACGGGGACGGATGAACCCCGGCGGCGACCAGCCCGGCGATATGGGCGATGTCGGCCATGAGCAGAGCGCCGCACTCGTCGGCGATCGTGCGGAAGCGGGCGAAGTCGATGACGCGGGGGTAGGCGCTGTAGCCGCAGAGGAGGAGCTTGGGCTTGTGCTCGAGGCAGACGGCGCGGGCGGCGTCGTAGTCGATCTGCTCGTGGTGCGGGTGCGAGGGCTCGTAGTGCAGGGGGTAGTGGACGGGTTTGTAGAAGGTGCCGGAGAAGTTGATCTTCATCCCGTGCGACAGGTGCCCGCCGTCCTTGAGGAGGAGGGAGCAAAAGGTGTCGCCGGGGTTCATCAGAGCCATGAAGGCGGCGGTGTTGGCCTGGGCCCCGGAGTGGGGCTGGACATTGGCGAAGTTGCAGTGGAACAGTTGCTTGGCGCGGTCGCGGGCGAGGTTCTCGGCCTGGTCGTGGAACTCGCAGCCGCCGTAGTACCGGGCGCCGGGGTACCCCTCGGCGTACTTGTTGGTGAGGCAGGTGCCCATCGCGTGCATGACGGCGGGGGAGACATGGTTCTCGCTGGCGATGAGTTCGAGGGTGGACTCCTGTCGGGCGGCCTCGCGCGCGAGGATGTCGGCGGCGGCGGGGTCGGCGCTGCGGAGGAGTTCGAGGACGCTGTCAGCGATGGGGTCGTGGGCCATCCGGGGATCCTTCCTTGAGGGGTAAGGATACGCCGAACGGACCCACTCCCCCGATCGCGGTCCCCGGTCCGGGCCTGGCGGTCCGGCGTGCTCGGGCGCCCATCAGAGAGAGAGGTGAATAGGCGGGCGCCCGAGGTCGGGGACGGAGGTGTCGCTCGCGCTGCAAGGGCCGCAGCCCCGGGCGACATGGCAACGGGACTACGGCCGACCGACGCCGACGCGGGCGCGACTCCGCTCGGCAACGAGTCAGGACTATCGGTGCGGGCGGGACCGAAGCAAGTTCGCGTGCAAGGGGTTCAGGGCGGGCGGGGCACAGATGTGCGGCACCGCCCGCCACGGACGGGGGCCGGTCCCACAGTGGCGGGGCACCAGACGCATCAGGTGACACAGATGCGAGGGATTGTGAAATCTTCGTGTTGTGCCAAAAGGGAGGGTGGGCGCTACTTCCCGATGCAGAAGGTTGCGAAGATGCGCCCGAGGACCTCGTCGGGGGAGATGGCGCCGCTGATCTGGCCCAGGTGGTCGAGGGCGGTTCGGAGCGCGCTGGCGGCGAGTTCGGGTCGCTCGGCGGCGGCGAGCGCATCGTCGATCGCGGCGCGGGCGTTGATCAGCGAGACGCGGTGGCGCGCGGGGACGCCCGAAGGCGGGCCGGGAGCAGCGCGGGCGGCGTCGGCGATGGCGTGGCGCAGGGCGGCGAAGTTGCGCCGGTCGAGCGCACAGACCGCCAGCGCGCCGGGGTCGGGTCCGAGCGCGGGAAGGTCGGCCTTGGTGCGCAGGCGCAGCACGGGGACACCGGGAGCGATGTCCGAGGGGGGGCGGTCGAAGCGCCCGGAGGGATCGCACCACACGACGACGGCGGCGGAGGCGATCGCCTCGCGGGCGGCGCGCCGGGCGGCGGTGTCGGCGGCGGAGCGCGGGGCGAGGGTGCCGTCGAGCCCCGGCAGGTCGATCAGGCGCACGCTGCAGGGTGTCCAGGGCGAGTCGTCCACGACCAGCGGCTCGACGAGCGCATCGCGCGTCGTGCCCGGCTCCTCGGAGGCGACGGCGCGCTCCTGTCCGAGCAGAGCGTTGAAGAGAGTGGACTTGCCGGCGTTCGGGGGGCCGACCAGGACGACGGCGGGGGGCTGCGCGTCGGGCTCGCTGCGGGCGCCGGGGCCGATGAGCGCGTCGATGGCGTGCGTCAGCGCGAGTGTGCGGGCGCGGAGGGCATCGGCGGAGATGGCGACGACCGCGTCCTGGTCGGTGAAGTCGATGCCCGCCTCGACGAGGGCGAGGATGTTGGCGGCGTCGTCGGCAAGGGCGCGGTAGGCGGCCCCGAGTTCGCCAGAAAGCAGGCGTGCGGCGCCCGCGAGTTCCTCGCTGGTGCGCGCGCCGATCACCGCGCCGACCCCCTCGGCCTGCTCGGCGGTCAGGCGCCCGTGCAGGAACGCGCGGGCGGTGAACTCCCCCGGCTGGGCCGGGCGCACCCCCGCCACGGCGCACAGGGCGTCCAGCACGCGGTCGGCGAGCGCGGGGATCCCGGGGAGGATCAGCTCCGCGCCGTGCTCGCCCGTGTAGGAGCGCGGGGCGTGGAAGAGGAGGAGCCGCGCGGGCAGGGTGTGCTCGCCCAGAGGTCCGGCGAGCCGGAAGCGCACGATGTGGGCGCCCGGGGCTGGGGGGATCGACTCGAGGACCGACGCAAGAGCGGCGCGGGTGTCCGGTCCCGAGAGGCGGAGGATGGACCGGGGGGAGTGGGTGGCGTGGGGG
>DOJA01000137.1 GCA_003511945.1 Phycisphaerales bacterium
GCGGGGGGCGGGGGGCGGGTGAGATGGGTCAGCCCGCCCCATCGGTCGGCGGGTGAGTCCGGGGCGGGCAGCGGGGCGGGTCAGGGTCATACAGTCCGCTTCCCGGACAGTGACTCCTCGGATGGAGCACCGCGCGGAAGGATGGGCCATGAGCCAGACGACGGGCGGGGCAGAGTATGTGCTGGGGACCGCGGAGGACGAGTTCGTCCGGCTCGGACTGCAGCACGCGCTGTGGGGGGACTCCGCGGCCCCGCTCTGGCGCCGGGCGGGGATCGGTCCGGGGCGCCATGTCGTCGATGTCGGGAGCGGGCCGGGCTACGCGACGATGGACCTGGCCCGTCTCGTGCGCGGGGTGCCCCGCGAGGACGCCCCGGGTGGAGGCGTCGTCGCGGTCGATGAGTCGGCCGGGTTCATCGCGCGGCTGGGGCAAGAGTCCCGCGGGCGCGGGCTGGAGAACATCCGGGGGGTCGTCGGCGATGTGCAGCGGCTGCAAGACCTGGGGCTGGAGCCCGGTTCGTTCGACGCGGCCTACGCCCGGTGGGTCCTGTGCTTCGTGCCCGACCCGGCGGCGGTGGTGCGGGGCGTCGCGCACCTGCTGAAGGCGGGCGGGCGGTTCGTCGTGAACGACTATTTCAACTACGAGGCCGCGACGGCGGCGCCGCGTCGTGCCTCCTTCTCGCGAGTGATCCGGGCGGTGGGCGAGTCGTGGCGGGCGCGGGGCGGCGACCCGGACATCGTCGGGCGCCTCCCCGGCCTGCTGCGCGGGGCGGGATTGCGATTGACGCACCTGGAGCCGGAGCAGCGCCTGGCGCGCCCCGGCGACACGATGTGGTCATGGCCGGACAGCTTCTTCCGGAACTTTGTGCCCCGCCTCGTGGAGGGCGGGCTCCTCACGGGGGACGAAGCCCGGGCCTTCTTCGCGGACTGGGCGGAGATGTCCCGCCCGGATTCGGACTCGTTCATCCTGCTCCCGACGGTGTTCGGGCTGGTGGCGGAGAAGGGGTGACCCAGTGCGTTGGGCCGCGGTCGGATGGGGGCGGGGGGCGTATCATCCCAACTACTCCCGGCCCGTCCCCCTGTCCGACGCAACCGACTTGGTGTCTGTTCCCCTCCCATGCACATCCGCAACTTCTCGATCATCGCGCACATCGACCACGGCAAGTCCACCCTCGCTGACCGGCTCCTGCAATCCACCAACGCCGTCTCGGAGCGGGAGGCCCGGGAGCAGATCCTGGACTCGATGGACCTTGAGCGCGAACGCGGGATCACGATCAAGGCGTCGGCGGTCACGGTCTTCCACCGTCACAACGGGGAGGACTACATGCTCAACTTCATCGACACGCCCGGGCATGTGGACTTCTCCTACGAGGTGTCCCGCGCCCTGACCGCGTGCGAGGGGGCGGTGCTGGTGGTCGATTCGACGCAGGGCGTCGAGGCCCAGACAGTGGCGAACGCCTACATGGCGGTGAACAACGACCTGGAGCTGATCCCGGTCGTGAACAAGATCGACCTGCCCTCGGCGGACCCCGATGCGGTGGCGATGGAGATCGAGCAGGTGCTCGGCCTGCCCGCGGAGGACTGCATCTACGCGTCCGCCAAGACGGGGCAGGGGATCACGGAACTGCTGGGGGCGATCTGCGAGAAGCTGCCCCCGCCCCGCCCGCCTCAGATGACGCAGGCGCGGGCGCTCGTGTTCGATTCCCACTACGACGACTACCGGGGCGTGGTGATCTATGTGAGGATGTTCGACGGGCGCCTGAAGGTCGGCGACAAGATCCGCATGATGGGGACGGGACGGAACTTCTCCGTCACCGAACTGGGCAAGTACACGCCCAAGCCCGTGAAGGTGGACTCGCTGGGCCCGGGCGAGACGGGGTACCTGATCGCCGCGATCAAGACCCTGAAGGATGTGCGCGTCGGCGACACCATCACCGTGGACTACGACCCGGCGCCGGAGCCCCTGCCCGGGTACCAGGAGCCGCGTCAGATGGTCTTCTGCGACTTCTACCCCTCGTCGGGCACGGGGGCGAAGGGCTCGGACTTCGAGGAGCTGCGCGAGGCGATCGAGAAGCTGTCGCTGAACGACGCGTCGTTCACCTTCGTCCCGGTGCACTCCGAGGCGCTGGGGTTCGGGTTCCGCTGCGGGTTCCTCGGTCTGCTGCACATGGACATCATCCAGGAGCGCCTGGAGCGCGAGGGCGAGGTCGAGATCATCCAGACCGCGCCGACCGTGAGCTACGAGCTCGAAAAGACCGACGGGACGATCATGGAGATCACCAACCCCGCCGAACTGCCCGACGCGGGCGTGTGGAAGGAGCTGCGCGAGCCGATCGTCCGCCTGGAGGTGGTCGTCCCCAAGGAGTTCATCGGGGATGTGATGGCGCTGGCCGGCGCGCGGCGCGGGGTGTACAAGTCGCAGACGGTCGTCTCCGACACCCGCCAGATCATCGTGTACGAGATCCCCCTGGCCGAGATCATCTACGACTTCTTCGACAAGCTGAAGTCCATGACCCGCGGGTACGGGACCATGGACTACCAGCTCGTCGGCTTCCGCACGGACCGGCTGGCGAAGATCGACATCCTGGTGAACGGCGACGCGGTCGAGGCGCTCTCGCTCATCTGCCACCGCGACAACGCCGAGCAGCGCGGGCGCCAGCTGCTGGTGCGCCTCAAGGAAGAGATCCCCCGCCACCAGTTCGAGATCCCGCTGCAGGCCGCCATCGGGGGCAAGGTCGTCGCGCGGGAGACGATCAAATCGGTGCGGAAGAATGTCACCGCCAAGTGCTACGGCGGGGATGTCAGCCGCAAGCGGAAGCTGCTGGAGAAGCAGAAGGAAGGCAAGAAGCGCATGAAGTCCATCGGGAGCGTCGAGATCCCGCAGGAGGCCTTCATGGCGATCCTGGACGCCGGCGACTGAGCGCCGGGGTCCGGGCCGGGCGCGACTCCATCACATCGCTGCGCCGCAGAGCGCAAGAATCATTGTTGCGGGAGCAGGCCAGGACGACCAAACCCGTTCGGGCGTCATTCGGAATGAGCCGGAAACCCCGCGATCTGTTCGGCGCGGCGCGAAGGGCGCAGGGGAATTCATTGACTGTGCCCAGCGTCGGGTTATTCTGACCTCAGAAGAGAGGGGGCACGCGGCCCGAGTGCTGATCCCGCGGCGGCTGTGCGTGCAGCAATCGCCATCGGGCAGCGCCGACGGGCTCCAGCGCGGGTTCCCCGGGAGGAGTGGATCCATGCTGAACCTGAAGACTCGCAGCGGCGCGGTCGCGTTCGTGTTGATGGCCCTCGCCGGCGCGGCGAATGCCGATGTCGTCGTGACCAACCTCGCCGAGCCCTTCCGAGCGACAACGGAGGTCGGGAACAACCCCAACCCGGTCATGCCCCCGTCGGGCGCCCCGCTGTGGTCCTGGGCGGCCCAGTCGTTCATCACCGACGGGGCCTCGTACGCGCTGACGCAGATCGACATCATCGGGGGCGAGGCCTCGCTGGCGCCGGCCCCGGTCATCGTCGCCGAGCTGCGCGCCGACAACGCGGGAACGATCGGTGCGCTCATCACCACGCTGGTCATCCCCGACATGACCGGACCCGTCGCGCCCCGGGGGTTGACGCCCAGCGTCCCGGTCACGCTGGACCCTTCCACGACCTACTGGATCGTCCTGGGCTCCCAAGCGCCGGGCGACGGGACGCTCGGCTGGTCCTACGCAAACTCCAATGAGTCGGTCGGGACGGGCGTGATCGCGCAGTACGCCGACTCTCAGGACTCCGGCGCCACCTGGAACTACGGGACCGAGTTCCCCTACTTCATCCAGGTCGTCGCCGAGCCGTCCACCGCCTGCACGCCCTGTCCGGGCGACGCGAACGGGGACCTGGTCGTCAACTTCGATGACATCACCGAGGTGCTCGCGCGGTGGCTGAACTCCTGCGCGCCGGCGCGGTGAGGCCGCGCGGGCTGCACCGGGGGATCGCCGGCGCAGTCGCCCCCCCACTCCCCCCGGGGGGGGGGGGGGGGTCAATCGTCGGCGGCGGAGGCGTCCTTGATGACGAACCGGGCCTGCAGGCGCGCGACCTCGGAGGCGAGGCCCGCCTTCCTGACGGAGGCAAGGACCTCTTCAAAGTCCTTGTAGGCCGCGGGGGCTTCGTCGATCGGGTACCTGCGACAGTTGGTCAGGATGTCGGCGTTGCGGAAGGACTCATCGACGGCGCTCTGGTCCAGCGTGCGAGCGGCGGCCTTTCGCCCCAGCATTCGCCCGGCGCCGTGGTTCACGCTGAAGCATGAGATCTCGGCGCCGGGATCGGCAACCATCACCGCGGAACCCGCCTGCGGGTTGCCCGGCAGGAGGATGGGGTGGCCTGTGGACTCGAAGGGCGTCCCCCGCAGCGCGTGATGACCGCCCGGGAACGCGCGGGTGGCGCCCTTGCGATGGACCCACTGGGGCCTGTTGTCAACGATCTCCCGCCGGGCGATGTTGTGGCTGATGAAGTAGACCAGCCGCCCCTGCACGCCCGGGAAGACCTGCTGGAACGCCTCCAGCACCAGCGCGTTGATGAGCAGGTGATTGACCGTCGCGAAGTTGGCGCCCAGGGCCATGTCGTCGAGGTACGAGTCGGCCTCGCGGGATCCGAGCGGCGCGTGGACCAGCTGGCGGTCGCCTCCGGGGAGAGGGATCCCCCACTGCTCGAAGTGCTGCGCCAGCGCGCGGAACTGGCCCGACGCAAGATCGTGACCCAGGCCGCGCGACCCGCAGTGAGATAGGAACGCGACACCCCCATCGCGCAACCCGAACACCCCGGCGGCGGCGCGGGCGCGGTCTGAATCGTCGACACGGACGACCTCGCACTCTCCGAAGTGATTGCCCCCGCCGTAGGAGCCGAGTTGGGCCGCCTTCGACGCGAACCGACCTCGGAAGCGCTCATCGGCGCAGAGCGCCTCGAATCGCTGATGGAGCGAGTCGATGGAACCCTCGTGGCCGGTGTGGGCGCTGTCCTCGCAGCGCTCCGCCCACTCGGGCGGGATGCCGAGCTGCGCGCAGACCCCGGGGGACGCGCCCTCGGTGACGGCCCGCAGCCCCAGCGCATGATCGACCCGCCGCGCCTTCTTCGCGCTCGACTGGCCTCGCCCGGCCCCGGTGGGGATGCGCTCGAGGATCGCGTCGATGACGGCGCGTCGGACGGGCTTGTCGACCAGCGCGTCCTCACCAAGGTCCAGCGCGAGGAGACTCATCGAGCACTTGATGTCCACCCCGACCGGGCCGGGGTAGATATGCGTCGGGCTCGACATGACGCAGCCGATGGGGGTGCCGTAGCCGACATGGGCGTCGGGGTTGAGGACGACGCGGGACACCCCCGGGGCCATGGCGGAGTTCACAGTCTGGGTCAGGCACCCCTCGTCGAAGGTGCGCCGGATCGCCTCCGTGCCGATGACCGTGACGGGCGGCCGATGATCCGGGAGCGGGAGCATGGCGGTCGCTTCGCCGGTGGGAATGAGGGACTGAAACGAAGGCGTGGCCATGGCGATCCCAACATTGACGGAACGATCCACCGCGCACGCGACAGCGCGGCCAGCCGAGGAGGTCGATTATCCGTGTGAACCCCCCGCGGCGAGCGTTGGACGCCCGGCTCACCCCAAGGTTCCGGAAATGGGCAGGCCCGGACTTGAACCGGGGACCCTCGCATTTTCAGTGCGATGCTCTACCAACTGAGCTA
>DOJA01000049.1 GCA_003511945.1 Phycisphaerales bacterium
AGACCCCCCGGACAGCCCCCCGGACAGCCCCCCGGATAAACTCCCGCCGCGATGCCCAGCGATCCTTCCCCCGCCCTGCGCGTCACGGACCTCCGCTTCCGCTACGCCGCCGAGCGCGCCGACTCCCCGTGGACCGTTGATGTCCACGCCCTCGAACTCGCCCACGCCGAACAACTGCTCCTCACGGGCGGCTCCGGGCGCGGCAAGAGCACCCTCCTCCTCCTCATCGCCGGGCTCCTCGACCCCACCGAAGGCGCCGTCGAGGTCGCCGCCCAGCGTGTTCACGCCCTCCGGGGCACGCCGCGCGACCTCTTCCGCGGGCGCCGCATCGGGATGATCTTCCAGACCTTCAACCTCCTCCACGGCTTCTCCGCTCTCGAGAATGTCATGGCCGCCCTGATGTTCTCGACCATCCCGCCCCGCGAGCACCGCTCCCGCGCCGAGGCGCTCCTGAAGCGACTGGACATCCGCGACACCCACAGCGACCCCGACCGGCTCAGCGTGGGCCAGCAGCAGCGGGTCGCCGTCGCGAGGGCGCTCGCCTGCGACCCCGCCCTCGTCCTTGCCGACGAGCCCACCGCCAGTCTTGACCCCGACAACGCCGCCGGCGCCATGGACCTCATCCAGCAGCTCTGCGCGGAAAAGGGCGCCGCACTCCTGTGCGTCAGCCACGACCCCGCCATGACCGCGCGCTTCCCCAGGCGCACCGCGCTGGACTCGCTCGCCGCTCGTCCCGCCGTTGCTCACTGAACGGACAGTCGCGCCCCGGTCGTCATTGCTTCCACGACCATCCCCTCGCCCACGAGAAAAACGCTGTCCCCCGGCGCAGGGCGCACCGCCTTCATCCCTGTGAACGACCCGAACGCCGGCAACACCCCCACCCGCTCGCCGAACCAGAAGCACGGCGTTCGCTCCACCGATCCCGCGACCCCGTCCAGCACCGCCGCCGGGTGCAGGTGTCCGCCCAGCGCATAACCCCGCTGATCCTCCCGCGGCTCGTGCATGAACACGAACGGAGGTTCGACCACCGGGCCGTCGATGCTCTCCACCTCCCATGCCGACGGAGGATCCCCCGCCGAGGCATCGTGGTTGCCCCGGACGAGCTCGATCTTCACCTCGCGCCGGCGCCGGCGCCACTGTGCGAAACGATCAAAGGTCTCCGCCGACCGCCCGGCCCGCGCGTGGAGCATGTCCCCCAGCACGAGCAGGCGCCGGGCGCCGCTCCGATCGACCAGCCACTCCAACCGGTGCAGGTCCGCGTCGGTCGTCGCCTCCGGGACCGGGATGCCCGACGCACGAAACGCCGCCGCCTTCCCCAGGTGCAGGTCGGCAATGATGAGCGTCGCGGCCCGTTCCCAGAAGAGCGCCCGCTCCGCCCACAGCGAGACCAACTCGTCAGCCAGCGTGATGCGCCGCACCGCCCCGTGCCCCCCGTCCCTTTGGTCCGCGCCGGCGTGCGCCGCGCGACACCGACCCCTCCGCCTCCGACTCCAGCCGCAGCGCCATCTTCTTGACGCGATCCGCCCAGCGCTCGCTGGTCACATGCTGCGTCCGCAGACGCTCGGCCCACAACGGAAACGCCAGCGGCGTCAGCCGCCCCGGCTCGGTGATCACCATCGACCGGACCGCCAGCCCGTCCAAGGTAGCCGCCAGACGACCGCTCTCCAACTGCTGCTGCAGCACCTCCCGGCGCGCCTGCTCCAGCAGCCGGTTCTCCGGATCGAACTGCGCAAAGACATCGTAAAAAAGATCGCTCGACGCCTGCAGGTGCCGGGCCGTCCGCCCCCCGCCGCCCCCCCGCCCGTTCCGCCCGCCGGGGTAGCCCGGGAACAGCAGCCCCGCAACCCGCGCGATGTCCCGGAACTGACGCCGAGTGAGTTCCGTCGAGTTCAGGCACGCCATCAGATCGTCCAGCAGCCCCCGGGCCGACAGCGCCGCTCGCCATCCCGCCTCGGACAACGCGAGCGGCTCCGGTGACAGCAACTCAATCCCGTAGTCGTTGACCGTCACGCTGATCGTGCGCGCTCGGTCGCGCGTCAGCCGGAAGGCAAGCAGCGCCCCGAGCCCCTCGTGCACCAGCCGCCCCTCGACCGGGAACAGGAAGACATGGTGCCCGTCGCGCGTCCGCGCGGACTCGATCAGGAACTCGTCCTCCCGAGGAACGCACGACCAATCCTGCTGAAGTTCAAGCAGCGGGCGCACCAGCGCCATCTCGGGCGATGCATACTCTCCCCGTCGCGCCTCCCCCAGCTTCGTACGCACCGCCGAGGCCAGCTCCGACGACAGCGGCGTGCGCCCGCCCCCCCACTTGGGCACATGCCCCGTCGCCCGCGTCGACGCCCGCACGAAGGCCGTCATCTCCCGCACGCGCACCAGCTCCAGCCGGCGCCCCGCGAAGAAGAACCGATCCCCGGGGCTCAGCCGCCCGATGAACGACTCCTCGATCGTCCCGATCGTCCCACCCGACAGGTACCGCACCGTCACCGTCGCGTCGCTGGAGATGGTCCCGATCGACAACCGGTGCAGCCGCGCGACCGCCGCCGACGCGCCGTCGTACCGCCCCCCCTCGCCCCGCACCCGGGCGTACTGCGGGTAGGCGACCAGCGAAGGCCCGCCGCGCTCAACAAAGTCCAGGCACCACCGCCACTCCGCCTCCGTGAGTGTCCGGAACGACCACGCCCCGCGCACCTCGCGGAGCATCTCCTCCGCGACGAACCCGCCCCCCAGTGCGCAGGTCACCAGGTGCTGCACCAGCACATCCAGCGGACGGTCGATCGGCTGTCGGGGCTCGATCACGCGCTGCGCCGCCGCCTCCCGGGCCGCGGCGAACTCCACGAGCTCCAGCGCCTGCGTCGGCACGCACCGCACCGCGCTCACCACCCCCGGGCGGTGCCCGCTCCGCCCCGCCCGCTGCAGCAGCCGCGCAACCCCCTTGGGGCTGCCCACCTGGATCACCTGATCCACCGGCGAAAAGTCCACCCCCAGGTCCAGACTGCTCGTGCAGCACACGCACCGCAGCCCGCCGGAGGCGATCAGCGTCTCCACTTCCCTCCGCAGCGCGCCGTCCAGCGAGCCGTGGTGGACCGCCAGCTGTCCGAGCCACTGCGGGCGAGCCCCGCTGATCGCCCGGAACCACAGCTCCGTCTGCGAGCGCGTGTTGGTGAACAGCAGCGTGGTGCCGGGCGCACTGTCAAGGAACGCCAGCACCTCCGCCAGCATGTTCAGCCCCAGGTGACCCGACCACGGGAATCGATCCACCGCCCTCGGCGCGAGTGTCTCGAAGCGGACCTCCTTCCGCAGGTCCCCGCTCACAAGCACGCCCCCGCCCCCCCCGCCCCCCAC
>DOJA01000111.1:0-669 GCA_003511945.1 Phycisphaerales bacterium
GGGGCGGGGGCGGGGGGAGCACGATCGTCGCCAGCACGCTGAACGATCTGGGCAACTCGCTGGAAGCATCGGGTGAGTACGCGCGGGCCGAGGGCGCCCACCGCGAGGCGCTGGCCATCCGCCGGCGCCTGCTCGCCCCCGACCACCCCGAGACCGGCACCACGCTGAACAACCTCGGCCTGGTGCTGACCCGCCTGGAGCGCTTCGACGAGGCGGAGGCGATGCTGCGGGAGTCGCTGGCGATCCGCGAGAAGGCGCTGCCCTCGCCCCACTACGCCACCGCGGGGACGCGCAACAACCTGGCGCTGGCGCTCGCGCGCCAGGGGCGGTACGAAGAGTCCCTGCCCCACTTCGAGAGGGCCATCGACGAAGCCACCCGCGCGCTCCCGCCGGGCCACCTCATGCCCGCGGCCCTCCTGGGCAACAAGGGCGACGCGCTGGCGAAGATGGGACGCCACGCCGAAGCCGAAGCGGCGCTCCTCCGCGCCTACAACGACCTCAACGCCGCCGTAGGCCCTGCGCACCGACGCACCCGCACCGTCGCGGGCTACCTCGCTGAACTGTGCCGCGCGTCGGGGCGCACCGCAGACGCCGACCGCTGGGCCGCTCTGGCGCAGGAAAGGCCGTGAACGCGCGCCGCGTATACTCGACCCCCCCCCCCCCCCCCCC
>DOJA01000111.1:736-6134 GCA_003511945.1 Phycisphaerales bacterium
CCCCCCGGGGGGGGGGAGGGGGGTACCGTCCGCCCCGGTGGGAGGCGCCGCTCGATCAACCCGGAGGACCGACACCGTGCGCGCGATCGTGACCGGCCAGGTCGGGATGGACAAGAAGCAGTACCTGCAGTCCGCCGCCGACTTCGCGGGCCAGCAGGGCGAGTCCATCGCGCTCTACCATGTCGGGGACATGATGTACGCCGAGGGGCGCGACATCCGCCCCGGGCGCATCCTCGACCTGCCCTGGAGCCGCCTCAACTCGCTCCGCCGGGCGGCGTTCAAGGACATCCTGTCGGACTCGCGCGGGCGCCCGCATGTCATCGTCAACACCCACGCCACCTTCCGCTGGCGCCACGGGCTCTTCAGCGCGTTCGACTTCGACCAGATCGAGGCCTTCGACCCCGACCTGCTCGTCTGCCTGGTCGACAACATCGAGGTGGTCCACAACCGGCTCCACCGCGACCACGACATCGACGCCACGCTGAAGGACTGCATGGTCTGGCGCGAGGAGGAGATCCTCGCCACCGAGATGATGGCCCAGGCGCTGCACAAGCCGTTCTACATCATCAGCCGCGGACGCCACGAGGCGACCGCCCGCACCATGTTCCGCCTGGTCTGCCGCCCGGGCATGAAGAAGGTCTACCCCTCGTTCCCCATGAGCCATGTCGTCGACCTGCCCGATGTGCTGGCGGAGATCGACGCCTTCCGCGCCGAGCTCGCCCGCCACTTCATCACCTTCGACCCGGGCGATGTGGACGAGAAGCTCCTGCTCGAACGCGCCGCCGCCGCCGCCCGCGAGGGCAATGTCGACCGGTTCCTCGATGTCACCCCCCACTCCTTCGGCGGCGCCCGGTCCGCCGCGGAGCCCATCCGCGTGCGCGTCCGCGAGGTGCTCGACATCGCCGGCGACATCGACGGCCAGATCTACATGCGCGACTTCAAGCTCATCGACCAGTCCGACATGATCGTCTCCCTGGTCCCCGAGCTGCCCACCGGCATGCCCGGGCTCTCGTCGGGCGTCGAGCGCGAACTCCAGCACGCGTTCGAGCACACCAAGGAAGTCTTCGTCGTGTGGAAGCCCAGGAAGAGCCCAAGCCCGTTCATCACCGAGACCGCGACCAAGATCTTCAAGTCCGTGCCCGAGGCCCTGGGCTACTTCGAGAGCCAGGGCATGTTCGCCCAGACGAACCTCTTCGGGCATTGAAGACGGCAATGCCGCGGAGCGCGGGTGGCCGGGAAGGGTGGCCCGGCCGGCGCGATCCGCGGCGGAGGAGAAAGGGCGCCCAGGAGCGGGCACGAAGGACGCCGGTCCGAGGGACGAGGAGAGGGAGCGGAGGAGCGGACCGGCGTCGGGTGTTCAACCGCCGCAGGAGCGGAACTCGTGTCCCGCAATCGGCCCGGAAGTTCCTTCTCCCGGCGAGAGGGGAGCGAGCGTCGCCTCGCTGCGTCTGATCTTCTATTCGCAACCAGGACAAATCGGTTTCATATTCCCTCCCGTCGCTGGGTTGTGGGCCGAAATCGGCGGTCCTAGCGTCCGGCGAGCCGCCCAGGAGCCGGTCCATGCCGTCGTTCAGCGCCTCAACCGTCGCCCTACTCGCTCTCACACTGACGCTCGTCGTCATCGCCTTCGTTGCTCCCGTGCGGGCGGCGGACCCCGCGCCCGCAACCGACTCCGCCGCGGTCGAGCGCGCCTGCCGAGACTATGTCGATGCGATCTACGATCTGAAACCCGAGCTCATCGACCGCAGCGTCAGCCCGAACCTCGTGAAGTCGGGGTTCGGCTTCAACAAGAAGGAAGGCGTCTACAAGCAGTACCCGATGTCCTTCGCCCAGCTGCGCGAACTCGCGGCCTCGTACAACAAGGACGGGAAGATCCCCAAGGATGCCCCCCGTGATGTTGTCGTGCTGGGCGTGCTGGACTCCATCGCCACCGCCAAGCTCACCGCGTCGTGGGGCGTTGACTACTTCCAGCTCGCCAAGGAGGGCGGGCGCTGGCGGATCCGGCACATCCTCTGGCAGTCGCACCCGCCCGCGAGCGCCGGGACCGAGACCGACGCCGTCCGGCGCGCCTGCCTCGACTACGCCGAGGGCATCTACCTCGTGAAGCCGGAGAACATCGACCGCGCGGTCCATCGCGACCTGGTCAAGGTCGGCTTTGTCCAGAACGGCGCAGACCCCGAGCCGGCGCAGCGCCCGATGTCGTTCGATCAACTCCGCACACTCGCCGCCCAGGTGAACAAGGACGGCAAGTTCGGCCCGAGCGCCCGCAAGGAGGTCGAGGTCCTCGACGCGATGGACCAGACCGCCTGCGCGAAGCTCACCGCCGAGTGGGGAATCGACTCCTTCCACCTCGCCAAGTTCGACGGCCAGTGGAAGATCGTCCAGGTCGTGTGGCAGAACCACCGCTCCAAGCCCCGCGCAGAATGACCATTCCTGCCCGGTGGGACGGGCGGCCCGCCCGTCTCTCCCTTCCCCCGAGGAGTCATTCTGTACGGGACTCTCACCTGGCTTGTTATTATGCATGCCTCCAGTGGAAGGTCCAGAACCGCGGGCTGGGCTCGCGGAACCCCAGGTGCGGAACTGCCCATGAGCGCCGACTTGCACGAAACGCGATCTCGGTCGATTGCGCTCCCCCTTTGGACCCTTGGTGCTTTCGTTCTCGCCTTGTCGGTGCTCGTGCTGGGGGCGGCCTACCGATCCTTCTCCTGGGTGTGGGCCGGCGCCGGGCTGGTCTCGCTCCTGCTCCCGACTGCGGTCCTCTTCAATGTCGACCGCTTTCGCGAGTGGACCGGGCAACCCCCATGGCCCGACACGTCCTGGCGGAGTTGGCCGCGCACTGCTCGTGGAAGGAATCGATTGGCGCTGCTCCTGTGGATTGAGGGCGGCGCCTTCTTCCTCCTCGTCGGCGCCTGGCCCGCCATCGTCGAGTTGATCTGGTAGCCCCCGAACGCCCATCGCGCGCCGGAGCCCCGCTACCCTTCCCCGCGTGGCCCGCTACCGCCTGACCATCGCCTACGACGGCACCGACTTCGTCGGCTGGCAGAAGCAGGAACCCCCTGATCCCAACGCACTCCCCGACCCCGAGACGGGCGAGCGCCCGCGCGCCGAGCTCCGCACCGTGCAGGCGGTGGTCGAGCGGGCCGTGCGCGAGGCGGTGCGCGAGCCGGTCGTCCTCATCGGCGCCAGCCGCACCGATTCGGGCGTCCACGCCTGGCACCAGACCGGCGCCTTCACCTGCGCCGACGACCGGCGCGGCGCGCCCGACGATCGCCTCCTCCAGGCCATCAACGCGCGACTCCCCGACGATGTCCTCCTCCGCGCCTGCGTGCGCATCCGCGACGACTTCGACCCCATCGGGGACTGCATCGCCAAGGGCTACCGCTACACCGTCCACGCCTCGCCCGAGCGTCCGCTGTGGGACCGGCGCTTCGTCTACCACTCCTGGCACGCGCCGAACGACACCGACGCGATGGCCCACGCCGCCGCCCTCTTCGTCGGCACGCACGACTTCGCCGCCTTCGCCGCCAGCGGGCACGGGCGCGAGTCCACCGTCCGCACCGTCCACTCCTGCACTGTTGCCCGCCCGACGCCCGAACGGGTGGAGGTCCACATCGCCGCCGACGGGTTCCTGTGGAACATGGTCCGCATCATCGCCGGCACGCTGGTGGAGGTCGGGCGCGGGCGCCTGAGCGCGGACGACATCCGCGCCGCCCTCGACACCCGCGACCGCCGGCGCGCCGGGCCGACGCTGCCCCCCCAGGGGCTGTGCCTGATGTGGGCGCGCTACCCGGGCGACGACGAGCAACACCCGTGAGGATCCTCCACATCTCAACCCGCCTCATCCTCGGCGGCTCGCAGGAGAACACCGTCCTCTCCTGCGAGGGCCAGGCCCGCCTCGGGCACCGGGTCCACCTCGCCTTCGGCCCCATCTTCGGCCCAGAGGGCTCGCTCCTCGACCGCGTCCGCCGCTTCCGCTCCCCCGACGGGCGCGAGATCGTCACGCACGAAATCCCCCACCTGCGCCGTGAGCTGTCCCCCCTCGACGACTGGCGGGCGTACCGCGAGCTGCGCACGCTCCTGCGCGCGGTGAGGCCCGACATCGTGCACACCCACTCCAGCAAGGCCGGCGTCCTCGCCCGCGCCGCCGCGTGGGCCGAGGGCGGTGGCGGGGGGCGTCAGGGGCGCCTCGCCGTCGTTCACACCATCCACGGCCCGCCCTTCCACCGGTTCGAGTCCCGCTGGCGCAACGCCCTTTACATCGCCGCCGAGCGATTCGCCGCCCGGCGCTGCCACGCCATCGTCAGCGTCGCCGACGCGATGACCGACCAGTTCCGCGCCGCGCGCATCGGGCGCCCGGATCAGTTCGTCACCGTCCACTCCGGCATGGAGACCGAGCCCTACCTGTACCCCGACCCCGGCGAGTCGCGCGAGGCCACGCGGGCCGCGCTGGGCCTCGAGCCCCACCTCGTCGTCATCGCCACCGTCGCACGCCTCGCGGAGCTCAAGGGCCACGACGACCTCATCGACGCCCTCCAGGACGACCTCCACGCCCACCCCGACTGGCGCCTCCTCTGGATCGGCGACGGCTGGTCGCGCGAGCGGCTCGTCGAACGCCTGCTCCGCGCAAACCTCCGACACCGCGTCGTCCTCACCGGGCTCGTGCCCCCCGAGCGCATCCCCACGCTCCTCCGCGCGTCGGACCTGCTCGTCCACCCCTCCTACCGCGAGGGGCTGCCCCGCACCGTCCCCCAGGCCCTGCTCGCGGGAACCCCGGTCGTCGCCTACGACACCGACGGCACCCGCGAGGCCTGCCTCCACGAACAGACCGGCCTCCTCGTCCCCGTGGGCGACCTGACCGCGCTCCGGTCCGCGGTGCGCCGGATGATCGCCAACCCCGCCGGCGCGGGCCGCATGGCCGAGCGCGGGCGCGAACTGTGCCGAACACGCTTCAGCGCCGAGACGATGGTGGCCGCGCTGGAACAGGTCTACGCTCGCACACTCGAAAGCGCCCGCGCGCGTCCCGCCCCCGGAATCTCCCCCGGAACCGCCCCCGGAACTTCCCCCGGAACTTCCCCCGGAGCCCGCCCCTGATGGCCCACATCCTCGTCATCGGCCCTCACCCCGACGATCAGGAACTCGGCATGGGCGCCACCATCGCCAAGCTCGCCCGCGCGGGGCACCGCGTCCTGCTGCTGGACATGACCAACGGCGAGCCCACCCCCTTCGGCGACCCCGAGACCCGCGCCCGGGAAGCCGCCGCCGCCGCCGCGATCCTGGGCGTCGAGCGCCGCCTCCTCGCCCTCCCGAATCGGCGCGTCCAGCACACTCTCGAAGCGCGTCAAGCCGTCGCGTGCGTCATCCGCCAGTTCCGCGCCGACATACTCGTCGCGCCCCCCCC
>DOJA01000207.1 GCA_003511945.1 Phycisphaerales bacterium
CGGGTCGGGGGACTGGGGTTCGGGGACTGGGGGATGGAGCCGGGAGCGCTGCGATGAGTCAACCGGACCGTCTCTCCGTCGCCCGGCTCGCGGTGCTCCGGGCCTCGCGCCTGTGCCGGCGTCTTCAGGCGGACCTGGCGCGGCTTGGCTCGATGACCAAGGGCGACGCGAGCCCGGTGACGGTGGCCGACTTCGCGGCTCAGGCGGTCGTGGCGCACACGCTGCGGGAGATGCTGGGCCCGCCGACGATCGTGGCGGAGGAGTCGGCCCTCGAGCTGCGCCGTCGCCGAGCCGAGGGCGATCCCGGGCTGATCGACGCGGTGCTGAGCGCCGTGCGCACGGAGTGGGCGGACGCGACGGCGGAGGGCGTGCTGGAGGCGATCGACCTCGGCGCCGCCGAGCCGCTCCCCTCCGGGGGGGGGCGGGGCGACTGGTCGGGGTTCTGGGCGCTCGATCCGATCGACGGGACCAAGGGCTTCCTGCGCAACGGGCAGTACGCGGTGGCGCTGGCGTGGATCGAGGCGGGCTCGCCCACGCTGGGAGTGCTCGGGTGCCCGGCGCTGTCGAAGGACTTCAACCGTCCGCTGGACGAGCCCGACCCGCGGGGGACGATCTACTTCGGCGTCGCGGGCGGGGGGGTCTACGAGACCGGCGCCGAGGACGAGCGCGAGGCGCCGGTGCGGGTGCGCCGGCTGGAGCCCGCCGAGGGGGAGCCGGTGCGGCTGTGCGAGTCGGTCGAGGGCTCTCACACCAGCCACGACCGGGCAGAGAAGGTGATGGAACGGCTGGGCGAGCTGGCCGAGCCGCTGCGCCTGGACGGACAGACCAAGTACGCCGTGGCGGCGCGGGGGCAGGCGGATGTCTACCTGCGCCTGCCCCGCCCGGGGTCCCGGTACACGGAGCGGATCTGGGACCACGCCGCCGGGGCGCTGCTGGCGCGGGAGGCGGGGCTGGCGGTGACGGATGTCGACGGGCGCGAGCTGGACTTCTCGCGCGGGCGGGGGCTGGACAAGAACCGCGGGGTGGTGGTTGCGCCCGCGCGGCTGCACGGGCTGCTGCTGGGCGCGATCCGGGCCCTCGGCGAGGATTGACCGATGGGCTGGGACGCGTGGCTCACCGCGGGGGTGCTGGTGGCCCTGCTGGGCGTGCTGGCCAGCGGGCGATTGGGCGCTGATATCGCGGTGCTGGGCGCGCTGCTCGTGCTGCTGATCGCGGGGGTGGTCTCGCCCCGCGAGGCGGCGTCGGGCTTCGCCAGCACCGGGGTGTGGACGGTGGGGCTGCTCTATGTCGTCGCTTGCGGGCTGAAGGAGACCGGCGCGACGGCGTGGATCAGCGCGAAGGTGCTGGGCTCGCCGCGGACCGCGCTGCAGGCGCAGGCGCGGCTGGTGCTGCCGGTGGCGTTCCTGTCGGCGGTCACGAACAACACCCCGCTGGTGGCGGCCATGCTGCCGGTGATCAGCGGCGTGGCCCGGCGGGCGGGGATCGGCGCTTCGCGTCTGTACATGCCTCTCTCGTTCGCGGCGATCCTGGGGGGGCTGTGCACGCTGATCGGGACCAGCACCAACCTGGTCATCGCGGGTCTGGTGGAGGAGCACAACCGGGTGACGACGGACCCGGCGCTGCGGGTGCCCTCGTTCGGGTTCCTGACGATCACGCCGGTGGGCGTGCCGGTGGCGCTGGCGGGGCTTGCGTACATCCTTCTCTTCGGGCGCCGGCTGCTGCCCGATCGGCGCGACGACGCGCCGGCCTCGGGCGCCGATCGCCAGTACATGACCGCGATGCGGGTGCCCCCGGGCTCGCCGGTGGTGGGCCGGTCCATCGAGAGCGCCGGGCTGCGCCACCTGCCCGGGCTGTTCCTGAGTCGCCTCGAGCGGTCCGAGGCCACGCTCACAGCGGTCGCGCCGAGCGAGCGGCTGCAGGGGGGCGACACGCTCGTGTTCGTCGGGGCGCTGGAGTCGGTGGTGGATCTGCAGAAGGTTCGGGGGCTGGCGCCCGTCGTCGACGAGCGGGACCTGCTGCACGACCGCCCGAAGATGCGCCTGATCGAGGCGGTGGTGTCGCCGCGCTCGCCGCTGATCGGGCAGACGGTGCGCGACGCGGGCATCCGCACGCGGTACGGGGCGGTGGTGGTGGCGGTGCACCGCATGGGCCACCGGCTGGCGGGGAAGATCGGGGACATCGCGATCCGCCCGGGCGACACGCTGCTGCTGGAGGCGGGGCCGGAGTTTGCGCGCCGGCACCGCCAGTCGAACGACTTCACGCTGGTGAGCGAGGTCGAGGGCTCGGCCGCCCCGCGTCACGAGCGGGCCCCGCTGGCGCTGGGCGTTCTCCTGCTGGTGATCATCGGGCTGTCGGGCGACTTCATTGATCCGTTGACCGCGTCGCTCGGCGCCGCGGCGGCGATGGTCGCCGGGCGGTGCTGCACGACGCCCCAGGCCCGCGCGTCGATCGATTGGGAGGTGCTCGTCGTGATCGCGGGCTCGTTCGGGCTGGCGAGCGCGCTGACCTCGACGGGGCTGGCGGGGGAGATCGCGCGGGCCATTGTGTCGCTGGGCGGGGGCAGCCCGGTTGTGCTGCTGGCGCTGCTGTACGCCTGCACGGTGCTGTTCACGGTGTTCATCAGCAACAACGCCGCCGCGGTGCTGATGTTCCCTCTGGCGCTGGGCGCGGCCCGCGCGGGCGGGCTGGACCCGATGGCGGCGATGGTGTGCGTGGCGGTGGGCGCCTCGGCGGAGTTTTCCACACCGCTGGGCTACCAGACGAACCTGATGGTGATGGGCCCCGGGGGCTATAAGTGGTTGGACTTCGTGCGCTTCGGCGCACCCCTTACAGTGTTAAGCGGAGCGGTGGCGCTCGTCGCGGCTTCCGCGTGGTTCGGCGTGCCCCTGTAACACCGTGCGGACTGAGCACTTCGATGGTACAACGACCGCGCACCGCGCAGCATCTGCGCGGATCGGATCGGTGTCGCGCAGGGCCGCGCGCTCGACCGCCCGGCTTGAGGGGTTGTTCTCGCCTCTGCGGGCGCACCGCGCCGGGACTCGCGAGAGAAACTTTCAATCAATCCGAACACGATCCGTCGATGGGATGTATATTCCAGTTGATCTCTCTCTCCTCCAGCGGGGCGCCGTTCACAGAATGGCGCCCTGCTTTGCTTTTGCGGTGCGCGACGGAGCCGCTCGTGATCTCGCGCCACGGAGCGCTGCACCATGAGTGACGGAGCGGTCCTTGTCACCGGCGCCGCCGGGTTCATCGCGTCCCACGCGTGCGACGCCTTCCTCGCTCGCGGGCAGCGCGTGGTGGGCGTCGACAACTTCGACCCGTTCTACGACCCCGCGCTCAAGCGTCGCAACATTGAAGAAGTCCGCAGCGCGGCGCCGCGCGGCGCCTTCTCGTTCATCGAGGGCGATGTCTGCGACCCGCGCTTCCTCGAGGCGATCTTCGCGCAGCACCGCTTCGAGGGCGTCGTTCACCTCGCGGGGCGCGCGGGCGTGCGCCCCAGCATCGACGACCCCGCCTCCTACGCCATCGCCAACGACGAGGGCACCGCCCGCGTCTTCCACGCGGCCGCGCGGGCGAAGGTGGGG
>DOJA01000097.1:0-3375 GCA_003511945.1 Phycisphaerales bacterium
ACGGGACCCCGGCCCCGGCCCTCCGGCCCTTCTTCCAGGGGGGGAGGGGGTGGGGCTCAAAGCCCGAACTGACCCTTGAGCCAGGCCTCGATCTGCGTGAGGGCGGCCGGGGCAAAGGTTTCCTCCAGCTGGGCGTAGTCGATGAGTTCGGCCTGGTTCACGGTCTGGAAGAGGTGGTTGAGGTCGGGGAGTTCTTTGATGGTGGCGTTGGGGTTCTTGGCCTCTTCGAGGGCGGCCCGGATGGCGGGGAGGTTCTGGGCGGGGTCGACCTGGAGGTCGCGCTCGCCGTTGAGGACGAGGATGGGGATCCGGATCTTGCGCATGGCGATCCGGGGGTCGAACGAGAGGAAGAAGCGGAACCAGTTGGATTGGAGCTGCTTGAGCTGGGGGATCGCGACCTCGTCGATCTGGGCGTCGGTGATGTCCATGTCCGGCTGGCCGGACATCTTGGCCGCGGCCCTGGCCTGGGCGCGGATCATCTCGCGCATGGCCTCGCGCTGGGCGTCCTCGGGCGCGCCCGAGACGACGCGCTCGACGAGGACCTTCTGCCACCGGATCGACTCGCCCACGAGTTCGGGGTCGGCCCCGGAGGCGATCATGAGAATCTGCGCCTGGTGGGTGAGCACCTCGCCCCCGGGCACGCCGGGCGACGCCAGCAGGACCACGCCGGCGATGTCCTGCGTGTCGGCGGCGAGCTCGGACGCGATCATGCCGCCCTCGCTGTGCCCGATGACGATGACGCGGGCGGGGTCGATGTCGCGCTGCAGCTTGAGCATCTGGACCGCGGCCCGCGCGTCCTCGACGAGGTCGAGGGAAGTGGAGTTCATCAGGTCGCCGGTCGAGCCGCCGACGCCCCGGTCGTCGTAGCGGAAGGAGGCGATGCCGGCCCGGGCGAGGTGGTCGGCGATCACAAGAAACGGCTTGTGCCCGAAGATGGTGGAGTCGCGGTCCTGCGCGCCGGAGCCGCTTAGAAGAAGGACGGCGGGGTGGCGGGTCAGATCGACCAGTTCGCCCTCGGGGGGCTTGCCGGGCACGACGAGACTGCCGGTGATCCGCGTGCCGTCGGCGGCGTTCGTGAAAGAGAGTTCTCGTTCCGTGTACGGGAACGGGGGGCGCGGCGTCTGGGGGCGGCGCTGGCCCAGTTCCTGCCCGGCCTTCACCTTGGTCATCTCACACTGAAAAGTCTGTCCGAACTGGGACATCGTGCCCTTGGCCGACTGCCCGTCTTCGGCGACCTTCAGATCGAACACCGCCCAGCCCTGCTCCGGCGCCCGGGGCGGCCTGAGGGTGAACTTCATGGACTCGGCGGTCACTGCGGCGTCGAACAGATCCTGGTTGGCCATCCCCTGCATGGGGATGTCCATGCGGGCCGCCCCGTTGCCGCCGGGGCCGTCGTTGAAGTTGACGATGAACTCGAGCTTCTGGCCCATGGGGAGCTGGACGAACCCGGACCAGCGGTTGGCGGCAAGGAGCTCAGGGTCGATCTGGACCATCCGCGGCTCGGGCGCGGGGGCGGGAGGAGCGACGGGGGGGTTGGCGGGTGTGTCTTGCGCCGCGCTGGGGATCGTCAGCGTCAGGAGTGCGAGCGTGATGAGACTCGATGCTGGGCGGGTCATGGTGAGTTCCTTCCGTGTGCGGCAGTGTACGGCTATCGCGGCACAAACCTCGAACGGTGCGTCTCGATGAGCTGGGGCGCGGGGCTGAACTCGAACCGCTTGCCTCGGGTCCGACGCGTCAGGTAGCCCATCGACTCGAGCCCGAGCAGATCCGCCCGGGCGGTGGCGTAGGCGACCGCGTGAGAAGTCTGGTGGCTCTCGATGGTGTAGAGCGTGCTGGGGTTCTCGACGGCGTGCATGAGCAGGGCCTGCTGGCGGGTGTTGAGGTCGGGAGCGGCCGCAAACAGAGCGCGGGCCCTCGCTTGCTCCGCCCGTTTCGCGCGGATGTAGGCCGTGAGTTCGTCCCGCGCGCGTGAGACCACCCGGGCGTGATAGGCAAGGAAGTAGGTGGCGTCGAAGGAGTCGGCTTCGGTGTCCAGGAAGGCCCGCCCGTATTGCCCTGGGCTCCGGTAGATGAGGCGGGAGACGGGCAGGAACTCAAAGAGCCAGTACCCGCGGCTCAGCATCGACCAGTAGAAGACGAGGCGAGCCGTGCGCCCGTTGCCATCGCAGAAGGGGTGGTCGAACCCGATCTGGAAGTGCAGGAGGCAGGCGCGCGTGAAGGGATGCATGAACTGCCCGCGCTCGTCCTGGTCGGGCGCGTTGGCGAACTCGCACAGTGTTCGCAGGCGCTGTGGGAGTTCCTCCGCGGGGGGGGGCGTGCGGAGCGTGTTGCCCTCGCGATCGCTGACCAGCACCTCTTCGTCCGGGCGGCGGAGGCGTCCCGACTCGTCGGGGCGGTCGAGAGTCCCCTCGGTGAGCATGGCCTGCATCTCGATGAGCATCTCGGCGGAGAGCGGCTGAGCACGACGGCCGCACGCAAACCGGATGGCGGCGTAGTTGTTCACGATCATGCGTTCGCCACGGGTGCGCGGGCGCCGGCCCTGGCGGAGCATCTCCTTGGCGACGCGAACGGTGGTGCTCGCGCCTTCCAGCATGCTCGATGCGATCGCCTCCTCCATCAGCGCGCTCACGATGAAGCGGCTCTTCATCTCGTCGTCGATCGGTGCGCCGTCGTCGGTCCCGAGAACCCCGCCCAGTTGGCGGTCGATCAGCATCTGCTCCTGCTGGATCGAGTCGGGGGTCCAGTAGTTGAGGGTGGCGCCGTCGTGGCCCAACAGGGGTGTGTGGCGCGCGCTCCCGAGACGGCTGATTCTGATCGCGAGCCAGGCGAGTTTCGGATCCAGCCCGCCTTGCCGAGCGGCGCGGCGGACCTTGTCCCAGGACCAGTACCGGCGCTGGGCGTGGGCCACGAAGGCGTGAAGGTCCGCGCGGGCGAACGCTTCGGGAGTGAACTCGCTCGCGGGGATCAGGGAACCAAGTTCGGGTGATGTCTGGGGTATGCGCACGGGAGTATCAGTTTGCGATCAAAATCGATCGAACTGATAGTACGCCGACTGCGCTCAAGAATCGATCAAAATCTATCACATTGATCGGTTAGTGAACACTCACCCGTTCGCCGCCGCTCCGACGGTCATGGTCACGGGGACGAAGCTGGGCTTGACTCGGGACTCGAACTCGTCGCGGTACTTGTTGATGATGGTGCGGATGGCCCAGTTGTTGCCGTCGGCCAGGCCGCAGATGGTCGTGCCAGGCATGGCGCCCATGCTGGTGCCGATCTCCAGGGCGAGGTCGAGGTCCTTGGTGCGCCCGTCGCCTTGCTCGATGCGGGTCATGAGCTGGTAAAGCCAGCCCGAGCCCTCGCGGCAGGGGGTGCACT
>DOJA01000097.1:3518-3985 GCA_003511945.1 Phycisphaerales bacterium
GCGACGGCGACCATGTCGGTGTCCTCATCGAACACGGTGGGGCAGGCGGTGCCGAGCCCCAGGACATTGCATCGGCGGCCGATGTCGAAGTCCATGGGGGCGTCGAACTCGTCGGGGCCGAGGATGCCGGTGGAGATGCCGCCGGCGATGGCGCCTTTGAACTTCTTCCCGCGGCGCATGCCCTTGCAGTGGTCGTTGATGAGGGTCGAGAGAGGGATGCCCAGGTCGCACTCGAAGAGCCCGGGGCTGTTGACATGACCGGAGACGCCGAACAGTTTGCTGCCGAAGGAGGGCGGGCCGCCGATGGTGCTGGCGGCGCCCTGGCTCTGGAACCACTTCACGCCGTGCTCGATGATGGAGGGCAGGTGGCAGAGGGTCTCGACATTGTTGATGATCGTGGGCTTGGCGAAGAGTCCCTTGACGGCGGGGAAGGGGGGCTTGATTCGGGGCCAGCCGCGCTTGCCTTC
>DOJA01000004.1:0-3444 GCA_003511945.1 Phycisphaerales bacterium
GCCGATCCCGCCCAAGGCCGATCGCGCTCAAGACTTATACAACCCAAGACCGATCGCGCCGATGATCCGATTCCATTCGAGAGTCAGGCATGCGACTTCAAAGCGATGACATGTGCAGCCGAGCACGCGCACCAGTGTCCGCGATGCGCTCTGGTGGCACGAGGTCGGCTGTCCGCTCTACTTCATCGCGCCCGCGACTCGGGCCGACAGAGCCTTGGGGTCGTCGAGCGTCGTGGCTTTCCATGCAATTCCCAGCCCGGCGCCCGGCCCGGAGATGTCGAACCGGGGGATGACGTGGAAGTGGACATGGAACACCGCCTGGTGCGCCCCGGGGCGGTTGTTCTGCAGGATGTTGTAGGCCTCGCAGCCGGTGGCCTTCATCACCGCTCGGCAGAGCCGGGGCAGCACGCGCCCGAGCGCCGCCGCCGACTCGTCCGAGAGGGCGTCCATCGTCGGCGCCGGCTCCTTGGGGATCACCAGCGTGTGCCCCTCGCTCAGCGGCCCGACATCCAGGAACGCCAGCACGCGGTCGTCCTCGTACACGCGATGGCAGGGGACCTCGCCCCGGATGATCCGCCCGAAGATGGTGTCGGTCATGGCGAGGGGAGGGTACCGCGCGGTTCAGCCCCTGAGGAGTTCGACGAAGCGATCAACGCTTAAGTCCGCCTGGCGGATGATCGCGCGGAGCGTGCCGGGCGCAAGCTCCCTGTGGTCGGGGATCGTGATGAGCTTCGTCGGGTCATGTCGAACGAGGAGCAAGTGGCTGCCCTTCCCGCGTTGTTTCCGGTTGAGGCGGTCGAAGCCGGCACGCTCAAGGACTCGCGCGGCTTCCTGGCCGCTGATGACGGGGAGCTTGGGCATGGCTCACATCATCGCCGATCACAAGGTGCGACAAGTTTTCCACCTGCGCTCCCGGGATATCCAGCCACTCAGGCCGCGGTACCGGGGATCGCGTGGACTTCCACACGCCCCGGGGCTTCCGGTACCGGCTCACCGAGTTCTGTCATCCCCTCGATCCACGCCTCAGCCGCGTCGGCGATGTTCGCCAGCGCCTCGTCCCGAGTGGCGCCCTGGCTGATGCACCCAGGGAGCGAGGGCACCTCCGCCACCCACACGCCAGTCTCGTCCTGGTACAGCACCGCTTGCCGCATGATTCAACTGTATCACCAGTCCGGGCCGGGGCCACCGTTCAGGGAACTCCGAGCCGTAAGGTCAGTCCACCCCCAGGAACACAAACGGCTGCGCCGGCTCAAACTGGCCCGACACCTCGCCCGAGGGCATCGGTCGGGGCGAGCCCTGCAGGTCCAGTTTCCGCGCGGGCGAGCCCGCGTTGAGGTCCAGCTTGTCGAGCGCGACCCAGCAGATGTTGGGGCTGAGCGAGTCCTGGAAGTAATAGGTGCGGCTGCGGTGCTCCGCCGCCACGGTCCAGATCGTGGTCGCGATGTTCGGGCGCTGCGGGTCGCTGATGCCCAGCGGGACGGTGACATTCCGCATGACGCTGAACACGCCCGCCACCCCCTGGCGGGGCTCGGGCGTCTGGGGCAGCTTGCTGACATAGAAGCACGCCCGCGCGAAGCGGTCCGCCGCCCGGTTGGTGCCCGGCAGCATGACCAGCCCGCCGATCTCCTGCCAGTAGGCGTTCAGCGCCAGCTGCTGATCGAAGACCGGGGAGTTGGTCATCACCGTGAACTGGCGCCCGTGGTGGACCATCAGGCGTCCATCGACATACTGAAAGATGGCCGAGTCCCCCGACGCGTCCGAGAGCGACAGGTGCAGCGACGACGCCTTGCCGTTGGGCAGCGCCGGCGCGACGATCCGGAACGGTTCTTTCTTCAGCGCCTCGACGCTCTCGGCGACGGTGGCGAAGTTGTCCAGCGCGTACTGGCCCCACAGCGAGACCGAGAGCCCGGGCTTCCCGTTGTGATCGCCGTAGTCCGACTCCGCGAGATAGAGCAGGTTCATCACCAGCCCGCGCTCGTTCATCCCGTCGGCAGATCCCGCGTTGTACCCCGCCGCGATGACGCTGCCGTACCTCGAGGTCCACTCGATCGACCCGGCCCCGGCCCGTCCGTGGCGCTTCATCCCGCGCGGGAAGGCCCACAGGTCGGTGTGCAGGTCCTCCATCCAGTCCATCGTGCGTCCGGTGACCACCAGCCCGTCCTGCCCGGCCCAGAGCGCCCGCGTGCAGGCGGCAGACGACGCCCCCGCCCACCACGAGGCCAGCACGAACAGACCGATCACGACCCGAGCAACGACGGCACCACGATGCACCACGGAGGGACTCCCTTCGCCCGAAGACGGGCCACACTGAGTCTAATGCCACTTCCCAAGCCGCCCAAAGCGGTTCACCGCCGAGACGCCGAGAGCGCTGAGGGGCGGTGCGGTCCAAGACCCAGCAACCTCCGCGCTCTCCGCGCCACGACGGAGCACCCGGGTTCGTCGACGGTCCCCCCGCGGATTCCCGCGCGCAGCGGCCTGTAGAATCCCCCCATGCCCCCCGCCGACACGGAGGTCAGCACCGAGCGCCGCGCCATCCGCGTGCTCCCGCCGCTGGTGGCGGCCCAGATCGCCGCCGGCGAAGTGGTCGAGCGCCCCGCCTCCGTCGTCAAGGAGCTGCTCGACAACGCCATCGACGCCGGGAGCGTGCGGATCGAGGTCGAACTCGAGCAGGGCGGGCTCGAACTCGTCCGCGTCACCGACGACGGGGCGGGCATTCCGCCCGAGGAACTGGCCCTCGCCCTGGCCGCCCACGCGACGAGCAAGGTCCGCGACGCCTCGGACCTGGACCGCGTGACCACCATGGGGTTCCGGGGCGAGGCGCTGGCGTCGATCGCCAGCGTCAGCCGCCTGACCATCCGCTCGCGCACCGCACGCCACGCGGGCGCCTCGGCCATCGACTCCGAGGGGGACCGCCTCTCGGAGGTGCGCCCGGCCCCCGGGCCGGTCGGCACCAGCGTCACCGTGCGCAACCTCTTCTTCAACACCCCCGCGCGCCGGAAGTTCGTGCGCACCCCCGCGACCGAGCAGGGCCACTGCGCCGACGCGGTGCGGGCGCTCGCTCTGGCGCACCCCGCCATCGGGTTCGTCCTGCGGGCCGAGGGGCGCCCGCTGATCGATGTCCCCCCGGGCCAGGGTCCGCGTGAGCGGGCGCTGGCGCTGCTGGGGCGGGAGTTCTCCAGCCAGTACGCCGAGGCCCACGCCGACTCGTTCGATGATGCGCGGGGGGTGGCGCTGTGGGGGCTGGTCGGGCTCCCCGTGCTCGCCAAGCCCACGCCCAGGTCCCAGCATGTCTTCGTCAACGGGCGCCCGGTGCGCGACCGCACGATCCAGCACGCCCTCAAGGACGCCTACCGGGGGCTCATCGAGCCCGCCAAGCACCCCTCGGCGGTGCTCATGCTCGTCCTGGACCCCGGGGCGGTCGATGTGAATGTCCACCCCGCCAAG
>DOJA01000004.1:3614-3822 GCA_003511945.1 Phycisphaerales bacterium
ATGTGAATGTCCACCCCGCCAAGGCGGAGGTGCGGTTCCGGGATTCGGGGCTGATCCATTCGGTCGTGAGCCGCGCGGTGCGGGAGGCGCTCCAGCGCGCCGACCTGACCCCCGCTGTCGCGCCCCGTGTTGTTCCCTCATGGAGCGACGCGCGACCGTCGCCGCCCCGCGCCGGGTGGATGCACCCCCCGCACCCCCCGCACCCCCC
>DOJA01000211.1:0-557 GCA_003511945.1 Phycisphaerales bacterium
CCATGACCACCACGCTCGACAACCCGACCATCGCCCGCGGTATCCTCAGCGAGAGCAGCGACGACCTCATCGTGCTGAGCATCCCCGGAACGGATTACCAGTTGCACCTCGCCGTCTACCAGCGCCCGCACTCGCCCGTGGGCAAGCGGATCCTCGGCACCATCCGCGCCCACGCGCGCCGGATCGATGTCGTCAAGACCGGCGGGCGCTACATCGAGCCCGTCATGGGCACGCCCCGGCGCGTGCAGGGGCAGGTGATCGCCATCGACGGCGCGAACCAGTCGATCTGCGTCCACGCGGGCGTGCCCGTGCTGTGCAAGACAGAAGCACGACAGCGCCCTGACCAGTTCAAGGTCGGCGATTTCGTCTCGTTCGATGTCCAGCCCGGCGCCTCGTTCACGCCCACTTCCGCGGGTTGAAACGGCGAGCCGTCCTGAGCGCAGCGCCTGTTCGGGCGGAGCGGGACGATCAAATCCATGGGGGAGCCATCTCTCGTCAACGCCCGACGGAGCCGGGCGCCGAGTCCACCGGCCTCGTCTTCAAAGGCGGGCGATTCG
>DOJA01000211.1:635-7843 GCA_003511945.1 Phycisphaerales bacterium
ACGCGTGCAGACGAAGTTCTCTAGCTCCACGGCTCGGCCATCACGCCCAGAGCGCTGCGGGTCACCGATCCGCCGGCGACGAGGTCGTCGTCCTCGCGCTCCGTCCGCCGACTCGAGCCCCCGAACGGGGGCTTCAGCTCGGCGTGCGCTGGATGCACCCCACCCTTGAGCCACCACGGAGTTCGAGCCCAATCCGCCGCACGCACAATCGCGCCGGAGGATCGCCTCTCGATCGCCCGGTCACGCGACTTTTCCATTCGAACGGGCTCGGCTTCGGTCATCACTCGGCGCTCCTTCGCGCCCCCCGGCAAGGTCCGATAGCCCTCACTCCGACGACACCATAGCCCCGCAAGCACCGGATTGACAAGCACTTTGAGCCCGTCGTCTTCCGATACCGGCGGCTTCCCGATTCGGTGTGTTCAGGCCGCGTGAAGACGCGCCCTTCACCCCGCCGCGTCGGCCCGGTGAACCGCTTCACAGAACGCCGCGATGAGGTCGGGGTCCTTCTCACCGGGTGAACGCTCCACGCCGCTGGAGACATCCACCGCCCACGGGCGCACGGCCCGGATGGCCTCTCCCACATTCTCCGGCGTCAGCCCCCCGGCCAGGATGAGCGGGTGCTCGCACAGGTCCTGCACCCGCGCCAGCGCGGCCCAATCGAAGGGCCGCCCCTCGCCGCCGCTGCCGCCGTCGACGAGCAGCGCGTCGATCTCCGCCAGCCGGTTCCACTTCAGCAGGTCGCCCTCGATCGAACCCGCGTCGAACCGCACCGCCTTGATGACGCGCCCGCCGCACTCGCGGACGAAGGGTTCGGGCTCGTTCCCGTGAAGTTGGAGGAAGTCGAACAGGCACACCTCGGCGGCCTCCTCAACCTGCTGCGCCGACGGGTTCACGAACAGCCCGACCGTCTGCACGAAGGGCGGGAGGTACGCCGCGATCTCCTCCGCGCCGTCGGGCGTCACATACCGGGGCGAGGCCTTCACGAAGACGAACCCGATCGCATCAGCCCCGCACTCGGCGGCGCACAACGCGGTCTCGACATCGCGCACGCCGCAGATTTTGATACGGGTCCGACCCATCCGATGGCTCCCCTTGCGCCCGGGACCGACACGGACTCTAGCGCGCTCACGCCCCCGGCGGAGCGGCACAACCGACGCGTGGGAGCATCGCCCTCGGTCAACCGCCCGGAGCGGAGCGCGACTGATCCCCTGGCCCCGCCTCCCAGGGCGGGCGATTCACTCGCCCGTCGCTCTCTTTCTCCTTCACTCGGCCGCCCAGTCGGACGGATCCTTCTAGCCGAGCTCCTGCTCCAGTTCGTTCAGGATCTCGCGGTGGTCGTCGGGGACGCCCGCGCGCCGGAGTTCGTCGATCAGCGTCTGCGCCCGCAGCGGATCGTTCAGGTACCGGGCCGACAGCACCGCGAGCATCATTCGGACATGGGGCGTCTGGCTGTCGCTGGGGTGCTTGCGGAGGAACGCCTCGTACACCCCCGCGGCCAGCGCGTGGCGTCCCTCCTTGAAGCAGAAGTTCGCCAGGTCGAGTTGCGCCTGGCGCGGCAGGACGACCTCGCCGAACTCTTCGCACGCGGCGCTGTACAGGTCCGCCCCGCGCCCGAGGTCGCCCTCGCCGATCGCGCGCGTGACCTCGGACCGGCGCTCGCTCAGCCGGGCGGCCCGCTCCTCGTCTTTCGACTTCCCCGAGCGCTTCTCGCCCCGCTTCACCTTGGCCTTGGCGCCGACCTCGTTGGACCACGCGGTGTTCCCCTGCGCCACCAGTTCGCGGAACTGGCGCCGTCGGTGGAGCTGGCGCCCCATGGAGAACAGGTCGTACGGCTGGCGCGCCAGCACCTTCGTCCACAAGAGAAAGAGCGCCACCGCCGCGCCGTAGAGGTACCCCCCGATGTGCGCCAGCCGTGCGACGCGCTCGCTCGAACCGAAGCCCTCGAAGACCAGGTCGTTGGCCATCGCCATCCCGATGACGATCCACGAAGGCAGCGAGAAGGCGCCGATCACGAAGAACACCGAGAAGACCCGGATGTTCGTCAGCGGGAACAGCACCAGGAACGCCCCGGTGACGGCGGCGATCGAACCGCTCGCGCCCACGACCGGGGGCACATACCCGCCCGGGCCGCCGATCGGGCGTTCGAGCAGGGCGTGCGCCGCCCCCGCCGCCGCCCCGCCCACGAGATAGAACGCGAGGAACCCGGCCCGCCGCAGCCGGTCCTCAACCGGCGGCCCGAACACAAAGAGGACCAGCATGTTGAACAGGATGTGCAGGAATCCACCGTGCAGGAACTGGTACGAGACCCACTGCCACGCGCGCGGGGCGTTGGGGTCGAGCCAGAACGACTCGTAGACCCGCGCCCAGGCCTCGGGCGCCACGCGCGGGCTGCCGTAGATCCCACCGAACACGAACACCGCGATGTTCAGCCCGATGAGCCAGTAGGTCACCACGGTCGGGCGCTTGAGCGACTGGTCTGTGCCCAGGGGGAAGAACACGGGTGGTCAGATGGTATCGGGGTTGACCGCGCCGGCGCGCAGGATCCGGGTCTCGATGAGCGAGTGGTCCCAGCCATAGATCAGGCGCCCCACGAGGAACTCGTCCATCCAGGCGTCGGGGACGCGGAGGACCAGCAGGTCCGCGAGGGCGCCGACCTCGAGTCGCCCGGCGTCGGTCCATCCCAGCGCGTCGCTGTTCCCCCGGGTGATCAGGTCCCATGCCCGCGCGGGGGTCGGGATGCGAACGGAGGCCGGGCCGCCCGGCGCGGTGAGGGCGCGGATCTTGGCGGTCTCGATCATCGCCCGGGCGACGCGGGGCATGGCGACATCCGGGCCGCCCGCGATGTCGGACCCCAGCGCGAGGCGCACCCCGTGGGCGTCGGCGGCGTCCAGGTCGAAGAACCCCGAGCGCAGGAAGAGGTTGGCGGTCGGGCAGTGGACTGCAATACAGCGTCGCTGCGCCAGGAGCGCCCACTCCGACGCGGTGAGATGGACGCAGTGCGCCAGCAGCGTGCGGTCGGTGAGCAGCCCGGCGCGGTCGTAGACCTCGGTGTACGAATGTTCCACATGGAACAGGTGACGCACCCGCGCGCACTCGTCGGGGGACTCGGCCAGGTGAGTCTGCACGAACATCCCCGGGCGCGCGCGCACGGCCCACCCGACCTCGGCGAGGAGTTCCGGCGAGCAGGCGATGGCGAAGCGCGGGTTCGCGCTCGTGCGCACACGCGGGGTGTCGAGCGATTCCGGCAGCACCGGCGGGGAGATCGGGCGACGGCGGGCGCGCTCGATGTCGGGCGCGGTGAGGGCGTCGGGGGCTTCGCGGTCCATGGCGACCCGACCGACCAGCGCGCGCATCGGCGATCGCGCGATGAACGAGGCGGCTTCGGCGCCGGGCTCGGGGTGGCTGGTGAGGTAGCCCGCGAAGCAGGCGGCGCCCTCGCGGAGCATGCGCCGCAGCGCGGCCCGGGTGTCGGGGATGGCTCGCCCGCGGGTCCACCAGGACTCGGCGGGGAAGACGACGCGGTCGAGCCATTCGAGCAGGGGCATGCCGTCGCAGCCGATCGCGCCACTCTGCGGCAGGTGGGTGTGCGCGTCGGTGAAGGCGGGGACGATCAGCCGGTCGCGCCCTCCCCACGAGGGCGGGGCCACCGAGGCGGGGAGTTCGCCGAGATTGACCTGGGCGATCCGGCCGTCGACCAGCAGGAGCCAGCCGAGTTCGGGCGGGTGCGCAGGGTCGATCAGCAGGCGGCCCTGGACGACGGCTGAGGGGTTACTGGGGGCCATCAGAGGAGGGATTCGGTGGGCTCGCGGCGTGCGGATTGAGGGGGGGGCGGGGTTCCTCTATAGTCGCCTCTCCGGTCGGTTTCGGCGAGTCGGAAGACGGCCGGCCCACGAATGTTCTTTCACGCCCGACGGCCCGCGCAGCGTCAGCGCCCGCGCGGGGTCCGGGCCCAGGAGCGCCACGCATGCCCCCGGTCACGAAGGGTCTGGAAGGGATTGTCGCCGCGGAGACGGCGATGTCGTTCATCGACGGCGAGAAGGGGGTGCTGGAGTATGTGGGGATCGAGATCGACGCCCTGGCGCGCCACTCGACCTTCGAGGAGACGGTGTTCCTGCTGTGGAACCGGCGCCTGCCCCTGAAAGCGGAGCTGGACTCCTTCTGCGCGGACATCCGCTCGCGGTACGAGCTGCCCCCGGGGATGGAGCAGCGGCTGACGGCGCTGCCCAAAGCCGCCGAGCCGATGCACATGCTGCGGACGATGGTGTCGGCCCTCTCGCTGCACGACCCGCGCCCCAACGACAACGATGTCGAGAGCGCGCGCCAGAAGTCGCTCAATGTCCTGGGTCACGCGCCGACGCTGGTGGCCTACTTCGACCGCTACCGGCGCGGGCTGCCCATCGTCCACCCCGACAAGAGCATGTCGATGGCGGAGAACTTCCTGTACATGCTCAACGGCGAGCGCCCGACGCCCACGATGGCGCGGGCGCTGGACGCGTGCCTGATCCTGCACGCCGACCACGGGCTGAACAACTCGACCTTCGCGGCCCGGGTGGTCATCTCGACGCTGAGCGATGTCTACTCGGCGCTGACGGCGGCCATCGGCTCCCTCCGCGGGCCGCTGCACGGCGGGGCGAACGAGGGCGTCATGAAGATGCTCAACGAGATCCCGACCGTCGAGGCGGCGGAGCGCTATGTGCTGGAGCGCCTGGAGAAGAAGGACAAGATCATGGGGTTCGGCCACCGGGTGTACAAGGCGTACGACCCGCGGGCGACCTACCTCAAGACGCTGGCGAAGAAGCTGGCGGAGGACACGGGGAACGCGGCGCTCTACGAGAAGAGCAGCCGCATCGAGCAGGTGATGGGGAAGGCGGTGGCGGCCAAGGGGATCTACCCCAATGTCGACTTCTACAGCGCCACGACCTACCACTGCATCGGGCTGCGGCTGGACCTGTTCACGCCGCTGTTTGCGCTGAGCCGCATCGGCGGATGGGCGGGGCACATCATCGAGCAGCTGGCGGACAACCGGCTGTACCGCCCGGAGGCGTCGTATGTGGGGCCTCACGGGGTGAGGTATGTGCCGGTGGGGGAGAGGTGAGGCGTATTATTGAGATGTACCGTCTCGATAATGCAGCGGAGCAATACCATCCGGAGTCAGGATGGGAAAGTTGAGGAACTCGTTCGACGCCTGATCGAGTCCAAAGTCAAAGAATCGAGTGATGTCAGCCATTCTAAACTCTGTCACCAGCGCCTCCGTGGCCGTCTCATCTGGCATGAAACAGTATCCGAAGGGCGGAAGAGCCACTTCGGCGTAGACCACCGTACTGTTTCCGGTACGAGTCGAGATGCTTCCGGCCATGCCGGACATCCGCGCCCTAGATCTGAGCATGTACAGCAAGACCCGGAAGTCGTGGGGCCGACCACTAGCGGTCGGGCTCAGCAGTTTTGTGCACAAGTCGCGGTACCAATTGTTCCTATGCATCTGCGGATGACTCTGAGCGATCATCAACAAAGATGCTTGCTTGATGACCCGTGAAGGCTTGATCAGGAACGCGGCCGACTCAATCCAGATCCCTTTGGCCCTAGAGAGCACTTCGAAACCTTGTTGAGTCCAAGACGCGAACGCGTCTCCGTACCATACGGCGGTCTTGCGATTGCACTTCTCGCACAGAGCCAGGCGCCCCAGTCCACGCTGGAACTGCTCTCCCCGGCGTAGCCCCCTCACTTCGGACTCAAGCGATGAGAGGGTTACGCCATGGCCATTGAAGCACCTTCGGGGTGGCGTATGTTCGAATGTCAGTCGACCTTCGGTGTCGCATAAGCGGCACCGCGACGCCACATCCTTGTCATGGTGAAATACAACGGCCGCGGAGTCGGAGCTCATACATGGTCATAATAGACCAGCACCTCCGGCGTCCCTCCCCCCGGCCCCCGCCCAGGGGGAGGGGGAGTCGGACGATCAGTGCAGCCCCAGCATCGAGCCGAAGATCGGGCCGAACTTCACGATCAGCCCGGCGAAGACCACCGAGACGATCGAGATCAGTTTGATCAGAATGTTCAGCGACGGGCCGGAAGTGTCCTTGAAGGGGTCGCCTACGGTGTCGCCGACGACGGTGGCCTTGTGGTCGTCCGAGCCCTTGCCGTAGACATAGGAGGAGCCCTTGCCCTGCTTGCGGAGTTCGTCGGCCTTGGCGAGGAGGGCGTCCCTGATCTCGGCGGGGACCTTGTCCTGGAGTTCCTTCTTCGCGACGAAATCGTCGGCGGTCATCCGGCCGTAGGACTCGATGAGCTTCTTGGCGTTGTCCCACGCGCCGCCGGCGTTGGCCATGAAGATCGCGACGGCAAAGCCGGAGGCCAGCCCACCCGCGAGGAGGCCGACGACGCCGGGGACATCGAGGAGCAGGCCGACGACGAGCGGGACGACGATGGCGAGGATGGCGGGGACGACCATCTCGCGCTGGGCGCCGGCGGTGGAGATGGAGACGCAGGAGGCGTAGTCGGGGTACTCGACGCCCTCGAAGGTGACGCGCTTGGGCCACTTCTCGGGGTCGGCGATGTCGTGCTCGCTCATGCCCTGGGCGCGGAAGGCCTGGCGCATCCTGGCGAACTGGCGCCGGCACTCGCGCATCATGGCGTAGGCGGCGCGTCCGACGGCGGACATGGTGAGCGCGCAGAAGAGGAAAGCGAGGAGGGTGCCGATGAAGAGCCCGCCCAGGACGCGGGGGTTGGTGAGGGTGATGTCGTAGAAGGAGGCGACATCGCTGAGCGAGCCGTTGCGGACGCCGATGATCTCGAGTTCGTACTCGTGGGCGTGGTCGTCGTGCGGGGCCTCGCCGATGACGACGAAGCGGCGCGAGGTGGTGACCTTGGGCAGGTCGGTGGACTGGTCGCCGTAGCGGGGCTGGGGGCTGAGCTTGAAGAGTTGGCCGGGGGCGACGGCGTCGTCGAAGTGGAGCCCGGCGAGCTGGGCGCGGTCGACGATCATGCCGCAGTCGACATAGGGCTTGCTGCCCGTGGTGGGGTCGATGATCGCGAAGCGGTGGTGGCCCTGGTAGATGGCGTAGGGGGCGCCGTCGGCGGGTGCGGTGATTCCTGAAGAGCGGGCGTAGGCCTCGGACTGGGTGTAGAGCTGGGTCTGGACGACCTGGATGTAGGCCGCGAAGAGGGCGAGGGCGGTCAGCGCGGCGGAGCCGATGGCGAAGCCCTTGCCG
>DOJA01000211.1:7966-9617 GCA_003511945.1 Phycisphaerales bacterium
TGCCGCCGGCGTTGTCGGCGATGGGGCCGTAGGCGTCGGTGGCGAGGGTGATTCCGAGTGTGGCGAGCATCCCGACGGCGGCGATGGCCACGCCGTAGAGCCCCATGAGGAAGTTCTCGGCGCCTCCGGAGAACGCGAAAGAAGCGATGACGGCAACGACGACAGTGACCAGGGGGATCCAGGTGGACTTCATGCCCTCGGCAATGCCCCCGATGATGACGGTGGCGGGGCCGGTGAGGGCCTGGATGGCGATGCCGCGGGTGGGGGCTTTTTCGTAGGAGGTGTAGTGCTCGGTGGCGGAAGCGATGACGAGGCCGGAACCGAGGCCGCAGAGGATGGAGAGGCCGATGCCCCACCAGGAGAAGTACTCGCCCGAGGCGACGGTGGTGTTGGAGCCGAGGAGGAAGTAGAGGACCGCGAAGGAGAGGAGGGCGATCAGCGCGGAGGCGACCCAGACGCCCATGTGGAGTGACTTGAGGAGTTCGGCGAAGGAGGCGTTCTCCTTGGCGCGGACGGCGAAGATGCCGACGATCGAGCAGAGGATGCCGACGCCCGCGAGGACGAGGGGCGTGGCGGCCAGGAGCATGGCGAGGAGGGCCTTCTCGCCCTGGGCGACATTGGGGAGTGTGAAGGCGGCGGCGGCGCCGAGGGCCATGGTGGCGAGGATGGAGCCGTAGTAGGACTCGTAGAGATCGGCGCCCATGCCGGCGACATCGCCGACATTGTCGCCGACATTGTCGGCGATGGTGGCGGGGTTGCGGGCGTCGTCCTCGGGGATGCCGGCCTCGACTTTTCCAACGAGGTCAGCGCCGACATCGGCGGCCTTGGTGTAGATGCCCCCGCCGACGCGTGCGAAGAGGGCCTGCGTCGAGGCGCCCATGGCGAAGGAGAGCATGATGGTCGTCAGTTCGCGGATGTCGCCCGAGAGGCCGATGGACTCGCCGACGGTGTTGAGGACGATGAACCAGATGGAGGCGTCGAGGAGGGCGAAGCCGACGACATTCAATCCCAGGACCGCGCCGGAGCGAAAAGCGACAGTGAGCCCGTCGTTGAGGGACTGCTTGGCGGCGAAGGCGGTGCGGGCGGAGGCGTTGGTGGCCATGCGCATGCCGAACCAGCCGCAGAGGCCGGAGAGGAGCCCGGCGACGGGCACGCCCAGCATCGAAAGGGCGGGCTGAAGGTTCAGGACCCAGGAAATGCCGAGGAACGCGATGATGAAAACGAAGACCACGCCGACGACGCGGTACTGGCGCTTGAGGTAGGCCATGGCGCCGTCGCGGACCGCCTGGGCGATGCGGACCATCTCGGGGTCGCCCTCGGACTTGGCCATGACGCTGGCGGCGAAGACGCGGGCCATGAGAATCGCGGCGATCGCGGCGATGGGCGCGAGGTAGTACGCCGGGGGGATGTCGGAGATGGAGGCGAGAAGAGCGGGGCACGCGTGGAGCATGAGGCGGCGTCTCCGAGGGGGACACATGATGAAGACCGGGATCGGGCTTCGGCGGCTCGGCGTGGAGCCATCGCTGCGGCCCGCCAGGTCGATGCCGGGGGCCGGAAGATACCCGGGGCGGGGATGGGTGCCGAGGGCCGCTCACCGAATGACTCTGAAGAAGGCCGAAGAGACGGGCGGGCCGCCCGTCCCACCGAGAAG
>DOJA01000211.1:9703-9952 GCA_003511945.1 Phycisphaerales bacterium
CCGCCCGTCCCACCGAGAAGGGGAGGTCATTCAGAGCGGGGCTCGTACAAATGACAGCCCCGGGCTGCACCCGGGGCGGCAGAGGCGGTTGTCTGTGTCGGGCGCTCAGCGCGGGCCGCGACGGGGGCCGGCGGGCTTGGCCGGACCCTTGCCCTTGGCTCCGGGGCCGGCGGGACCGAGGACCGGGCCAGTCACGCGCTTGATGCTCTTGCGCGTGTCCCGACGCCGGCGCTCCGAGGGCTTCTCGTA
>DOJA01000317.1:0-3954 GCA_003511945.1 Phycisphaerales bacterium
GTCATCCGCCCCCCGGACATCCGCCCCCTGGATATGCGCCCCGCGGACATGCGCCCCGCGTCCCACCCGCTCGACGCTCTTACTGAGGCGGGCGCCGAGCGCCGGGCGCAGGTCGGCGGCGGCGCCGCGACGATCGGCGCGCCGTCACCCCTGCAGACGGTCGCCCGGAACATCGTCGCGGCCACCGCCCGTTCGCCGATCGAGGACGAACTGGCGTCGATCAAGCGCATGGTCGGCCATGTGTTCCGGTCGACGCGCACCGCGGGCCATCCCTCGATGCCCGAGGCCCTCTTCGACTGCTATCTGAAGCTGATTGAGTCCGAGGTCGCGTCCGAGATCGCCGACGAGATCACCGGCGCCGTGCGTGACGAGCTCGACCCGGCCGAACTGGATGACCCCGCTATCGTGCAGCAGGCCGTCCTCCGGCGCCTGGCGGGCTTCATTCCCGTGTGCAACGACCCCGCCAAAGCGTCGCGGGCTCCGGACGGGAGGCCGCTGACCATCGCCCTCATCGGCCCCACCGGGGTCGGCAAGACCACGACCATCGCGAAACTCGCGGCCACCTACAAGCTCCGGCACGGGCGGAAGGTGGGGCTCATCACCTGCGACACCTACCGGATTGCAGCGGTCGATCAGCTCCGCACCTACGCGAACATCATCGGGCTCCCGCTGAAGGTCGTGCTGACCCCTGCGGAGATGCGGGCCGGCGTTGACTCCCTCAGCGAGTGCGACGCGGTGCTGATCGACACCGCGGGGCGGTCGCCGCGCGACCACGGGCGGCTCGACGAGCTGCGCGCGTTCCTCGACGCCGCCCGCCCGCACCAGACCCACCTGGTCCTTTCCAGCACCGCCGGGGAGTCCTGCCTTGCGGACGCTGCCGCCCGCTTCGCCCCGCTGGGCTGCGACCGGCTGATCCTGACGAAGCTCGACGAGGCGGTGAACTTCGGCGTGCTTGTCAACATCGCCCGCAAGGTCGATGCGCGTCTCTCGTTCGTCACCACCGGCCAGGAGGTCCCGGACCACATCGAGCCCGGCAACCCCGACCGGCTGGCCCGCATGGTGATGTCCGGACCCCCAACCCCGTGACCGCGCTTCGCGTCACGACTCCACCCTCCCCTCCCCCGCTCCCCGGGGGGGGGGGCACCGACCAGGCGGCTCGTCTCCGCGCCTTGGTTCACGCCGCCGAACCCGCTCCGGCGCCCTCCCCACGACGCGCTCGCGCCATCGCCATCGCTTCCGGCAAGGGGGGCGTCGGGAAGACGAACCTCGCGGTCAATCTCGCGATCGAGCTCGCCCGGGCGGGCACGCGCGTCGCCCTGCTCGACGCCGATCTGTCCCTGGCCAACGCCGACCTTCTCTGCGGCCTGCCGGTCGGCCCGCACCTCGGTCACCTGCTCGACGACGATGTGCCCCTCGACCGCATCGCCCGCGAAGTGACGCCACGGTTCACGCTCCTGCCCGGGGGCTCCGGAGTGGCTGACCTGGCCGACCTCGATCCCCGGCGACGCGCCCGCCTCGCCCACGCGCTCGACGAGATCGAGCGGCGGCACGACCTTGTGCTGATCGACTGCGGCGCCGGCATCGGCCCCACGGTCCTGTGGCTCATGGACGAGGCCGATCGCACCCTGATCGTCACCACCCCGGAGCCCACGGCGCTCGCGGATGGCTACGCCCTGATCAAGTGCGCCGCGGCCGGGACGCCCCGACATGCCGGCGAGCGTCGGTGGTCCCTGGTCGTCAATCACGCCCGATCCTGCGAGCAGGCCCGCGCCGTTCACGCGCGTCTGGACGCGGTGTGCGCCCGGTTCCTGGGCATCAGCGTCCCGCTTGCGGGATGGGTGCCCGTCGATGCGGCGGTGCCGGATGCGGTCATCGCTCGCACGCCCTTTGCGCTCCGCGAGCCGCGGTGCCCCGCTACCCGTGCGGTCCGGGGTCTGGCGGGGTCGCTCTCTTCCGCGCGGGACGACGACCCGATCGCAATACGAACAAATCCGCCGCTGATGGCGCGACTGTTCGGCCTGCGCCGGGCAAGCCGGTGACGCGGCACGACTTCTGCTCAAGGTCTGAAGGGTTGACCCCCGCCCGCCGATATGAAGTCGTCGGGGCATCCCCGCGCTCATGAGCACGCCGCCCTCACAACCCGCATCCCCCGTTTCGGGCGCGTTCCCCATCCGCGCAGTCGCCGGCTGCTTTGCGCTGGCGTCGTTTTCGGTTGCGATCGTCAGCGGACTGCTCGCTGACCGCCCGACAGAGTCGGTCATCTTCAGCGCCGTCGTGGCGATGGTGGTCGGGCAGTTCGTCGGGCTCGGCGCGGGCGCCGTCATGAGCGTCGCGCTGCGCGAGAGCATCGACGACTACCTCGCGCGGCACCCGGTGCCCGGCGAACCCGGCGCCCGGTCCCCTGGCGCCGGGGCGGAGCGTCCCGCGTGAAAACTTCACTCACCGCTTGTCCACGCCCCTTGCGGAGCAAGGTCCGAGAAGAGTACATTCCCACGCGGCACGCCTAGGGACGGGCGGGCCGCGCGGCACCGGTTCTTCCGTGCAGGCCGCGGAACATCTCAGATGGTCAAGGAGCGGACCATGGCCACGATCAAAGCCGAGGGGCGCCTCAGAAGGTCTGGGAGCGCGAGCGGGCAACGCGCCGCCACCACCACCAGGACCGAGCAGGAACGGACGCGCGAGCAGGAACGCTACGCCCTCCACGCCAAACTCGACGCCACGCCCATCAAGCGGGTCTGGGAGCAGTACCACAAGGCCCCCAGCGAGCCGGTGCGGAACTACCTGATGGAGAAGTTCCTCCATCTCGTCCGCTACAACGCGGAGCGCATCTACACGCGGCTGCCCAACGAGGTCGACATCGAGGACCTGATGTCCGCCGGGCTCTTCGGCCTGATGGACGCGATCGACGCCTTCGACCTCGAACGCCAGGTCAAGTTCGAGACCTACTGCGCCCAGCGGATCCGCGGCGCGATCCTTGACGAACTCCGCTCGATGGACTGGGTCCCGCGGCTCGTCCGCCACCGCACCGCCAAGGTCGAGCAGGCCCGCATCCGTCTCGAGATGCAGCTCGGGCGCACGCCGACGACGGAGGAAATCTCTGATCGCCTGGGGGTGCCCGAGGAAGAACTCAAGAAGATTCTCAAGGACGGGTCGGCGGTCTCCATCTCGTCGCTCTCGCGCCGCTGCTACAACACGGACAGCAACCGGGAGGTGCGCGAGATCGATGTCATCGAGGACACCCGCCAGACCAACCCGCTGGGCGAGATCCAGTCCAAGGACCTCCGCGAGCTGCTGACGAAGGGGCTCAGCCGCGCGGAACGGCTGATCGTGATTCTCTACTACTACGAAGAGATGACCATGAAGGAGATCGGCGCCACGCTGGACCTGTCCGAGAGCCGCGTGAGCCAGATGCACTCTTCGATCCTGGCCCGCCTGAAGGCCCAGATGCAGCACCGATCCCGCGAGTTTGAACCCGTGGGGTGACCGGGGCGTCCACGCCACGCCTCCTCCCCTTCCGCAGGGGATGGTCCGCCCGGGTTTTGTTCCTTGCCTGGAGTCAGCGGGCCACTGGGTCCGGGGTGCCTCGCGCCGGCTTGTCCGTGCGGCTCTTGCGCGCTTTGCTTCGCCCGTGACCAGCGCATCGCCAGTGAAGGCCGCCGTCGCGCTCGGGTCCAATGTGGGGGACCGCGACGCCCACCTCCGCGCTGCTTTCGAGGCGCTCGCCGGGTTGCCCCTCACGACGCTTGTCGCTCGCTCGATCGTGTTCGAGACCCAGCCCGTCGGGCCGGAGGGTCAGGGGGCGTACCTCAACGCCGCGGCGATACTCTCGACGACGCTCCCGCCGCGGGAACTGCTGGACGCGCTGCTCGACATCGAACGCGCCCGCGGACGCGAGCGCTCGAACGAGACCCGCTGGGGGCCGCGCACGCTGGACCTCGACCTGCTGCTGTACGG
>DOJA01000317.1:4044-4851 GCA_003511945.1 Phycisphaerales bacterium
CTCGACCTGCTGCTGTACGGCGACCGGATCCTCGCGCTCCCGGGGCTCATCATCCCCCACCCGCGCCTCCACGAGCGGGAGTTTGTCCTCCGCCCGCTTGAGAGCGTCGCGCCCGACCTCCGCCACCCCGTCTGCCAGCTCACGGTCACGCAGATGCTCGATGCGCTCCTGAGGGGTGCGTAGCATCACCGGATGCCCGCCCCATGCCCCCGCCTCGTCGGCGCCGCGTTGGCCCTGCTGCTTGCGTCACTGGCCCCTTCCGCCCGCGGCGCTGATGTTGAGGCCGACCTCAAGACGCTCCGCGACGCTTACCGCGAGCGGGAGATCGCGCAGCGTGTGGACATCACCGTCACGGCGCAGGGGCAGTCCCGCGGCTCCGCCCTCTTTGTTCGCACCGGACCCGCGGGCGCCTTCCACGCCACCCTCGGCCCCGTCACCGTCTGGACGGAGGGCGCAACGCTCTTCGCGGTCCACAGCGCCGACGGGCGGGCCTACTTCTCCACTCCGATCGGGCCCGATGGCGTGCTGCCCGAACTGGAGCGCCTGTTCCCGCCTACACCGCTGCCGCAGCTGGCGCTGGCGCTGGGGACGGACGAGGCCCTCGCCAACCTCACGCCCTACACCCGCGCGATGGCCTGGTCCGTCGCCGCCCCGCCCCCCCCCCANNACCCCGACCCGGATCCCGAGTTCCCCATCCACCTGGCCGGCGTGGGCGAGCGCTGCACCGCTGAACTCTTCGCGCAGGCGGACGGCGTCCTCGCCCGCCTGCGCGTCCGCTTTGCCGACGACATCGAGATTGACCTGCGC
>DOJA01000317.1:4881-5511 GCA_003511945.1 Phycisphaerales bacterium
CTGCACGCCCGCCCCGCACCCCCCGGCGGCCTTTGCGCCGGTGGATCCGCCGCTGGCCCGGCGTTTCCGGATCGAGTCCCCCGAGCAGTTCACCCCCCGCGCCGGCCGGGTTCTCGTCGGGGACGCCTTCCCGGCGATCGACCTGCAGCCCAACACCATCCCCGGACCCGCCCCCGACCTGACGCCGCCCGGCGCGGTTCTGTTCTTTCGAACCTGGACGATGGAAGTCGCTACTGGTGTCGAGGCGCTGCGGGGCGAGAACGCCGAACGCCCGGGGTTCGGCGTGACGCTCGCGCTCGTCTTTGATTCCATCGTCGGAGATCGCGCCCAGCGTCTCGCCGGCACCACGGCGTGCCTTGGCCATGAGCGCTATCACCTCACCGACGACCCCGCGCACAGCGTCTCACGGTTTGCGGATGGCGACAGCGTGCTGGTCGTGTTCGATCGCACGAACACCGTCCGCCTGATCGAGGACCTGGGCTCCCTGCTGTCCCGCGGGCCGGAACATCAGACCACGCTGGAGTTCCGTGCCGCCCCCGACCCCGGCGCCGCCGGCGCCCTCCGGGCCCGCATCCGGGGCGCGCTGGCGGAGTGACTTCGCCACCGCGCGCCGGCCCCATTCCCCATACC
>DOJA01000255.1 GCA_003511945.1 Phycisphaerales bacterium
CGGGTGCGCGGGGCGGGCCCGGGGGGCGGCGCGGGGGCGTGGCCCGCGGGTTCGACCTCGAGACCGAGGTCGAGATCGACCTCGAGGATGTGCTCACGGGCACGACCGCCGATGTCGAGTTCACCCGCGCCGATGTCTGCGACACCTGCACCGGCTCCGGGGCGGCCCCCGGGAGCAAGCCCGTCCGCTGCGAGACCTGCGCCGGGCAGGGGGTGGTCATCCAGACCGGGCTGGGCGGGATGTTCCGCATGCAGACCGTGTGCCCGGCGTGCCACGGGCGGCGCGAGACAGTGAAGGACAAGTGCCCCGCCTGCCGCGGGCGCGGGCGCGTGCCCAAGAGCCGCAAGCTGGAGGTGAGCATCCCCGCGGGGATCCGCGACGGTCAGGCGGTGCGCGTGCCGGGCGAGGGCGAGCCCCCGGCGCCGGAGGCGTCGCCCAGCGGCGCGGGCGTGCGGGGCGACCTCCATGTCGTGGTGCGCGTGAGCGAGCACGAGATCTTCAAGCGCGAGGGCGACCACCTGGTGCTCGAGATGCCCATCTCCTTCACCCAGGCGGCCCTGGGCGCGCACCTGGAACTGCCAACATTGGAGAAGCCCGCGTCCGTGATCGTGCCCAAGGGCTCGCAGCACGGCGCGGTGTTCCGCGTGCCCGGCGCCGGGCTGCCGGCCCTGCGCTCGGGGCGGCGGGGCGACCTGGTGATGGTCACCCGCATCGAGGTGCCCAAGAAGCTGTCGGAGAAGCAGGAGCGGCTGCTCCGCGAACTGGCGGAGGAGGAGAAGGCCGGGGGCATCCTGCCCGAGACCCACGGGTTCTGGAGCAAGATCAAGGACTTCCTCGGGCGATGAACACCATGAACGAGCACGACACCAACCCAGCCCCGGGGGCCGATGAGTTCGGCGACGCCGGCGGACCCGTCGGGGACATTGATCCCGACGCCATCGCCTCCGCCTCGGATCACGCGGCGGAACTGGAGGCGCGGATCGAAGAACTGACCAGCAGGTACCAGCGGGCGCTCGCGGACTTCCAGAACTACCAGCGCCGCGCCGTCGAGAACGAGCGCGAGGCCCGGCGCCAGGGCGTCACCAGCGTCGTCAGCCACCTGCTCGCGGTGCTCGACAACTTCGACCTCGCCCTCAAGATCGACCCGGAGAAGGTCACGGGCGCGCAGATCCTCCAGGGCGTGTCCATGGTGCGCGCGCAGATGCTCCAGGCGCTGGGCGCGATCGATGTGCGCCCGGTCGAGCCCGCGCCGGGCGACGAGTTCGACCCGCGCCGTCACGAGGCGGTCGTGCAGGTCGAGGCGCCGGGCATCGCGCCGGGACGCATCGCCTCGTCCTTCCAGGCGGGCTACGCCCTGGGCGAGCGCGTCCTGCGCCCCGCGAAGGTCGCTGTGGCCAGGCCGCCCGCGGAGGCCAATGATCCCACCGGCGCCACCCCGCCGGGCCACTGACTCCAAGGACTTCGCATGCCCACCTACGAGTACGCCTGTTCCCAGTGCGGCCACGAGCTCGAAGAGTTCCAGCCCATGTCCGCCAAGCCCCTGCGCAAGTGCCCCGAGTGCGGGAAGAACGCGCTGGAGCGCAAGATCGGGCTCGGCGCCGCCATCCTCTTCAAGGGCGGCGGGTTCTACGAGACCGACTACCGCTCGGACTCCTACAAGAAGAGCGCCGACGCCGACTCCAAGGCCGCCTCGGGCAAGAGCGAGTCCGACTCCGCCGGCCATGTCCACACCGGCTCGTGCGCCTGCGGGAAGAAGCCCGCCAGCGAGTGCGCGTCCGGTGCGACGCCCTCTGCCGCCGAATCCAAGCCGAAGAAGAAGCCCGCGGCGAGCCAGTGAACGACCCGCTGCGCGACTGGCTCTACCCCGAACTCGGGCACTGTCGGGGAGACTCGGAGCGGTCCGAGGCGGTTGGCGCCATGCGGTCGAACCGGGAGCGGCTCACCATCGCGGCCCTGATGGCCCCCTTCCTGGTGTCCGTGGGAGTGGCCACATGGCTCCTGCTCCGCTACCGACCGGTGTGGATGGGGACGAACTGGCTCATTGGATTCGGTGCGGCGGTGGGCGGGTCGGCGGCGCTCCTGATTCCCGTGGTGCTGCGGGGCCAGCGGCGCGTTCGGCTGAGGCAGTTCCTGCTCGCCCGAGGGGTGCCCCTGTGCCTCCACTGCGGCTACGACCTGCGGGGACTTGCGCCCGACGACCCCGAGCCCCGGTGCCCGGAATGCGCCCACGGAATCTTGTCCGCTGGGGTGGCGATGCTGCGATCCACCCGTGTGCGATGAAACACGGGCCGTCTCGGCTGGGCGGTCCCGGGGCCCGCAGGGCCGAGGCGCGCAGCCACGGGTGGAGGCCGCAACCGCGGCCGAAACCCGTGGACCGGGGGACACAAAGAGGTTTCACCGCCCCGACGGGGCGGAGCAGTGATGACTTCCTTCGCCATTCCACGGGTTCCGATCGCCAAAGGCGATCTCCACCCCTGGCTACGATCGGCGGCCCTGCGGGCCGGGATACGCGATCATGACCATCGGGGGCAACAGCCGCGGAACAGCGAGAGTCCCGGGCATCCCGTTCCGCGGGGGCTCCCCTCCGCCGCGGCGGATGAAGCCCTCTACCATCCCCCCATGGCGATCGTGGGCCACGGCGTCGATCTGGTGGAGGTGGCGCGGATCGAGCGCCTTCTCCGCGAGCACCCCGGCCGGTTCGCTTCCCGGTGCTTCACCCCGACGGAACTGACGATCGCCGGCGGCGGTCCGACTCGCGCCGAGCGCCTCGCGGGGCGGTTTGCCGCCAAAGAGGCCGTGTTGAAGGCGCTGGGCACGGGGCTCCGCGACGGGATCGAGTGGACGCAGATCGAAGTCGCCCAAGCCGATTCCGGCGCGCCGATGCTCCGCCTCAGCGGCCACGCTCAGCGGGCGTCGGAAGCCCTCGGCGCGCGCGCGTGGTGGGTCAGCATCAGTCACACAGCGGGGTTCGCGGTGGCCTCGGCGATCGCCGAGGGTGGCTGAACCGCCCGCCCTGCCCGGACCCCCCGGTTTGAACCCCGGCGCGCAACCACCCATAATCCCGAGCGATGCTGCGGCGGTCCAAGAAAGCCCCGACGCTCTACGAGCTCATCCACCAGCGTCCGGCGTCGGGCGGCTCGTTCACGCCGGGCTCCGCGCCTGCTTCGGCGCCGTTGCGTCCGTCCCCGCCGATCGCGGAAGAGCCCGGCCCCGCGATGGGATCCCTCTTCAGCGCGGGGCGCGTCGTTCGGGTGCCGATCGGCTACTTCTTCTTCGCGGGCCTGCTGGTGCTGGCGTTGGTCGTGGGCGGCTATGTCGTGGGGTACAAGAAGCGCGACGCCGAAGCGGACGCCGAACGCCAGCGGGACGCGCAGCGGGCCTTGTCGGGCGTCACCGACCCCCTGAGTGGACCCGGGCCGTCGGGACCGGGGTCGGGGCCGCCCGGCGTTGCGGAGCCGGTGCGGGGGCCTGATCCCCGGCCTGCCGGGGGCGGCGCACAGCCGAATAGAAGCCAAACTTCCGCCGGGCCGCGGATCGTCCGTGTGGAGCGCCCGGGCGATGATCCGCGCCGTGCGGGGCTGAACTATCTGGTCATCGCCACTCTGCCGCAGGCGGACGCCGAGCGGGCGGCGGAGTTTCTGGTGGGGAACGGACTTGAAATCGGGCTCGTGAAAGCGGATCATCGTCCCTCTTGGCGCGAGGTCGTCGATCTGCGGGGGCTGGAGCCCTCGCAGCTGGGCGACGCCAGCGACCGCGTCCGCCAGCAGATCACGGCGCTGGGGCGTGAGTTCAAGCGTCAGGGGCGCGGCGCTGTGGACTTCGCCGACGCGTACTGGAAGAAGCATCAGGTGCGCTAACGCCCGAGGCGAGCCCTTCGTGGCCCCCCGGAACCGGAACCCGGACCTCTGAAAGGACCGCCGAATCATGAGTCTCGACGCCTCGCTGAAGACCAAGGGCAACCTGACGCAGCACCGCAATGTGCTCAACCGCGCCGAACGGATCGACAAGCTCAAGGCCACCAAGGGCTTCGACCCCTCCAAGGCCCCGGTCGTCGGGCTGCCCAAGACGGCCAACCGCAAGACCGCGGTGGGCTGAGCCGGACGCCGATTCCCCCTGTTGAGCTCACTCAGCGCCGCTCACAGAATGACTCGAAGAGGGTCGGGCGAGACGGGCGGGCCGCCCGTCGAACCAACGAGGGCGGGTCCTTCTGTGCGGAGCGCTCAGCCCGGCGCTGTACGCTGGGCCGATGGACACCGAACGGCTCGTCTCGCACCGCGCGCGCTCCATGGACGCCAGCGGCATCCGGCGCGTCTTTGACCTCGGCGCTCGGCTGAAGGACCCCATCAACTTCTCCATCGGGCAGCCGGACTTCCCCGTGCCCGATGCGGTCAAGCACGCCGCGGCCCGGGCGATCCACGAGAACCACAACGGCTACACGCTCAGCCAGGGCATCCCGCCCCTGAAGCGCAAGATCGCCGAGCACCTGCACGAGGACCTGGGCTGGCCCCCGGACGCGGGCGAGCCGGGATCGGGGGTGGGCGTCATCGTCACCACGGGCACCAGCGGGGCGATCCACATCGCCATGCTGGCGCTGCTGGATGAGGGCGACGAGATCATCATCCCCGATCCCTACTTCGTCGCGTACCCCAGCATGGCGCGGGTGGCGGGGGGGCGGGCGGTCCGGTGCGACACCTACCCCGACTTTCGCATGACGGCCGAGCGGATCGAGCCGCTGATCACGGCGCGGACGAAGGCGGTGATGCTGAACTCCCCGGGCAACCCCTCGGGCGTGGTGATGAGCGAGCGCGAGTGCCTGGAGGTGCTGGACCTGTGCCGCCGGCGCGGGGTGCTGCTGATCTCCGATGAGATCTACGACGAGTTCACCTTCGACGACGCTCGGGAGGTCACGCGCCATCGCGGGAGCAGGACGGCGCGCTGTCCGAGCCCGTGCCGCGCGGGCGGCTCGGAGGAGGATGTGCTGCTGATCCGCGGGTTCGGGAAGACCTACGGCTGCACCGGGTGGCGGATGGGCTACACCGCCGGCCCGCGCACGCTGATCGAGCACATGACGAAGATGCAGCAGTACTCGTTCGTGTGCGCGCCGGCCCCGCTGCAGTGGGGGTGCATCGCCACCTTCGGGATCGACATGACCGAGACCGTCGCGCGGTTCAAGGCGCGCCGGGAGACGGTGATCCGGGCGCTGAGCCCGCACACGCGGGTGACGACGCCGGGCGGGGCGTTCTACGCCTTTGTCGAGGTGCCCCAGCGACTGGGGCTGACCGGCCAGCAGTTCTTCGAGCGCGCGGTCGAGCGGAATGTGCTGGTGATCCCTGGGAATGTGTTCTCCGACCGGGACACGCACTTCCGGCTGTCGTTCGCGGTGAGCGAGGACCGGCTGGAGCGGGGGCTGGGGGTGCTGGCCGAGTTGTTGAA
>DOJA01000253.1 GCA_003511945.1 Phycisphaerales bacterium
GCGGGGTTGGGGGCGGGCGTGGGGGTTGGGGGTTGGAGGATGGCGGGCACGACCGGCCGCGCGTCAGCGCGACAGCCCGGTGCGGACGAAGGCCAGCATTCGATCGACAAACGCGGAAACCGTCATCTTCGCCATCGCCTGTCGCCGGTGGCCCGCGATGGCCCGCTCACGCCACGCGTCGTCCTCGACGGCCCGGCCCAGGGACGCCTCCAGTTCCTGCGGCGTGCTGAACATCGATTCGTGCGCGTCGGGGAAGGCGTAATCGGGGAACTGCCCCAGATCGATCCGGGGCGTCTGGGCGAAGGCGCTGGCGCGCCAGACCGCCGGGACGCGCCATTCCAGGGTGTAGGTGCCGTCCGGATTGGGGGCGGGAGGGGCGGCTCCCCTCATCCGGCGCGCGCGGACGGGGTCGGGCGCGCTCCAGTCCTCGTGCCCGCCGGGCAGGGCGGCCTCGACGATCCAGTCGGAGTTCTCCAGCACGCGGGTGGGCGCGAAGCGCTCGGCGATCAGGCGGCTGAGGTTCTGTCGCACCGGCTCGTAGTCCGGCGATGGCCCGCGCCGGAGCATCAGCCCCCCCGACAGCGCGCACTCCGCCACCCGCTGGTGGGCGTTGGTCGTGATCGAGGCGTGCAGGTGCGCCCGCGCCGAGCGGTACACCGCCCGGAGTTCCTCGTCGTGCTCGAGCGGCCCGCGGGCGAAGCGGTGGAGCGTGGGATGGCGCTCCCACCCGCGCCCGTAGAGGTGCAGGCGCCAGCCGCGCCGCTCGCAGAGGTCCGCCGCCCAGCGGAGGGTGGCGTGTCGGTACACCCGCTCGCCCAGCGGAATGAGCCCCAAGCCCATGAACGACGAGACCATCCGCGGGTCGGGGTTCGTGATGCCCGCTTCGCGGAAGACGCCCGGGAGGTCCAACCCCGACCGCAGCGTGCAGGGCGTGTCGCCCCCCACGGCCCGGACGACCGCATCGAACGCCAGCCGGAAGGCGCGCTGGACCGACGGCTGGGGCTGGAACTGCGCCAGCAGCCGTTCGAGCGACGCCTCGGGCGGCTCGCTCTGGTGGCTGACATAGGCCACCTCGCACCCGTGCGCGCGCGCCAGCGGGGGGGCGACCGGGCCGGCGTGGAACTTCTCCTCGCACGCGGGCACCGGGGCGTACGCGCTGCGGGAGGCGGGGTACCCGAACAGGTTGAACAAGTCGGGCGGACAGCAGCCCGCGAGGAAGTCCAGTTCTCCGTGGGCCGCGCCGAGTTCGGGGTTCGCCAGGTGGGGCATCCGGTCCTGGACCCAGCAGACGAAGGGCACCTCCGGCGGGACCGCCCCGCCCAGCTGGCGCCGGGTGTAGTTGATCAGCACCAGCAGGTCCGGCCTCCAATCGACGAACTCGCGGAGGTAGGCCAGCGACGCCAGTTTGCTGTGGTTGTCCGGCTCCGTCAGCACGACCGCTTCGCACCCGCGCGCCCGCAGCGCCCGTGCGGCGTCCTCCGCCGAGTGGCGCACGAAGGTCGAATACCGGCTGATCGGCAGCAGCACGCGCAGGGGCTCGCCCCGTCCCGAGAGCGCATCGTCGAACCGCCGCGCCCACCACGCGCGCCCGCGCCCCTCGTAGACGCCCTTCGCCTGCACCGAGAGGCGCTCCAGCGCGCGCGACTGGCGCTCGTGGAGTGACCGAAACAGGTCGTCCAATGGGGGATCGAACGCGCGACGCAGCCCCGGCGCCCGCAGCAGGGCCGCCGGGAGCGTCAGGTGCAGCCGGTCGAGGAAGTACGCCTCCAGTCGCTGGGGCGCGTCCTCGCCCACGAAGACATCCACCCGCTCGTCGCCCAGCACGGGCCGCAGGTCGACGAGCGAGAGCCCGTCGAGCAGTTCCATCCAGTCGCGCTGCACAAGGAACAGGTGGACGCCCGAGCCGTCGGGCATCCGCGGGGTGGCCCCGTGCACCCGGGCGGCCAGCCAGGGAGGATCGAGCCCTTCGATGACGATCGGCTTGGACGGGTTCGCCGGGTCGATCTGACCCTTGTCGCTCAGGAACGCCAGGCGGGCGCGCTCGACTGGGGTGCGCCGGTCTTCAAGCGACACCCACGGACCCAGCGAGTCGTCGATCGAGCGCTTCCGCCACACGATGTTCCCGTTCGACGCGCGGTAGACCGACACGCCCGCCAGCCGGCGCTCCCAGTCGGCCAGCAGCCCGTGCATGTCGACCCCGTGCGTGGCGAGGGCGTCGAGGTTGGCCCGCAGCGTGGCGCTCAGCAGCCGGGGCGGGACGCCATCGCCGGGCAGGGCGTCAATCGTTGCTCGGGCGGCCTTCACCGCCCCTGTATCGCGGACCGCGCGGGGCAGGTGCTCGACCTGCTCCTGCGCCAGGGTCTTCAGCCCCACCGCCGAGGCGTGGACGATCAGCGTCGCGCGGAGTTCGTGGTCCCCGGGCGAGCCCCGCAGCATCGCCTCCGCCGGCGCGATGAACTCCCACGAGCGCCCCTGGGCGGCGTAGCCCAGCAGGTCACTCCGCGATGGCTGCGAGGGCGCGGTCATGCGAGCGAGCGATCGTACCCGGTTGGGGATCCGTCCCCGGAACGCCGATGACTCGGGCGTGAGCAACAGCGCGCCCCAGTCCGCCCCGGTCGTCATCTCCCTGCCCACGGGGCTCGAGATCAGCGGCGTGACCTCCTGGGCCGCCCGGCTGAGCAACGCGCTCGTGGCGCGAGGCCGGCGCGTCGCGCTCATCGCCCACGACGCCCCGAAGCGTCGCCCGGAGACGCCCGTGGCGCTCGACCCGAGGGTGGAGGTCGTCCGCCTGGTCGGCGCGCCGCCCCTGGACGACGCCGCCGGTTCTTACGCGCCCTTCATGCCCGCCTACCGCGACACGGCCCGGCGCCTGGCCTCGGAGTCCGGCGGGCCGGTGGTCGCGCTCCCCACGCTCGCGTCGGACTCGTTCGGACTGTTCGCCGCCCTGGCGCAGACGGACGCCGAGTCGCTCCGCGTCCTGTCGTGGACGCACAACCACATCGAGCACGACTTCCGGGTGGCGTCGTGCTACGAGCCGCTGATCGCGCGGTTCGTGGGGGTCAGCCGCGCGATCACGGATCGGATCCGGCGCGACGCCTCCTGGCGCGCGCACGACACCTCCTGCGTGCCCTACGGCGTGGAAGTGCCCGGGTCCCCGCCGAGCAAGCGGGCAGTCGCGCACGGGGCGCTGCGGATCCTGTACACCGGGCGCCTCGATCAGCGCCAGAAGCGGGTCACCGCGCTGGTGTCGATGTCGCGATGGCTCGACGGGGCGGGCGTGCGTCACACGCTGACGCTCGCGGGCGACGGTCCGGCCCGCGAGTCGGTGGAAGCAGCAGCGCGCCACGCGCCGTCCGTCCGCGTGCTGCACGCGCGCCCGGACGGGCGCCCCCTGACGCCCCCCGACCTGGCGCCGCTGCTGGCGGAGGCCGACCTGTTCGTGATGGCGTCGCGCTTCGAGGGGCTCAGCGTCGCGCTGCTCGAGGCGCTCGCCTACGCCTGCGTGCCCGTGCTGGCGCGGACCGAGTCGGGGCAGGACGAGGTGATCGAGCCGGGCGCGCTGGGCGAGGCCGCCGACCCGGGCGACGATGACGACGAATCCGTCGGGGCGGCCCTGGCGCAGGCGGTCCGGCGCGTGGTCGAGCGCGGGCTGGCGGCGCAGGCGCGCCTCGCCTGGGAGCGGGCGCGGGAGCGCTTCTCGATCGAAGCCCACGCCCGGGCCTCAGAGTCCCAGATCGACCTGGCGGCGGCCTCGCCCGCCCGCTGGTGGCCCGGGGACCGTCCCGTGAGCGCCGGGGCGGCAACGAACGGGGGCGCGTTCAGCGTCCCCAGCGACGCCGTCGATCGCATCAGAGCGGCGCTGGACCGCCTCCGCGGCAGGCCCGTCGCCCTGTGGGGCGCCGGACGCCACACGCTGGCCGTGGCGCCGGCCTTGGCGCGCACCAGCGCGCGGATCGTCGCGGTGATCGAGGACGATCCGGCCCGGCGCGGGGGATCGTTCCTGGGCTGGCCCCTCGTCAGCCCCGAGGGGGCGCTGACGCTGGGCGTGACCGATGTCGTGATCTCCTCCTGGATGCACGAAGGGGAGATGTGGTCCAAGCGGGCGCCCTTCGAACGGGCCGGCGCCCGGGTGCACCGGCTGTACGCTCAGGCCGCGCCGACGGAAACAACAACGCCCGGCGCGGAGTTCGCCGGGCGTTGCGTGTGATCAGGTTTCGGATCGGGCAGAGCCCCGATCGACTCAGCCAACCAGGGCCTTGAGCCCCTTGAGCGGGCGGACCTTGACCGACTTGCGGGCCGGCTTGGCCTTCACGGTCATCATCTCGCCCGGCTTGAAGGGGTTGGGGCGCTTGGTGGCCTTGGTCGCGGGCTTGTCCACCCGCACGACCTTCATGAGCCCGGGCACCTGGAACACCTTCACGGTCTTCAGGTCGGCCGCGATGAGGGCGCCCAGCGTGTCGAACACCTGCGCCACCTGCTTGCGGGAGAGCTCGGTGTGGGCCGCGATGGTCGCGAAGGTGTCGCTCTTGGAGCGGGGCTTGTCCTTGGCCGCCTCGATCTTGGCCGGCTTGCGGGGGGCGGTCTTCTTCGGAGCACTCTTCGCGTTGCGCTTGGCCATGTGTGGATCCTCCAACAGTGGTTGACCGGTTGCGTGGCACTCGGGCACGGCCCGTCCGTGTGGCCCGACGGACGCTGATTTAGGTCAAAATCAACGGCACGGCAAGGTGTTTCGGTCCGCCACGACCGTTTTCGTGCCATTTTCTCGTGTATTTCTGATCGACCCCGCCCCGCGCCCGCGGCTTTCCGCTCACGCGGCGCTCCGCCGGGGCGCGCCGGGCTCGTGCGACAGACCGTCCGAGGGCAGGAACAGCCCTTCGATCCGGCGCCCGTCCAGCGCATCGATCAGCCCGCGACGGAAAGCCAGGCGCTTCAGCGCCAGGTGCTGCGCCGAGGCCAGCCCGAGGATCGCCTCCCCGGTCGGACCCTCGGCCAGCGACGCCGACAGGGCGCACATCGCCTCGAACGCCCGGGCGTGCCGGGGCTCGTCGCGGGACTCCCGCTCGATGAATGCCCGCGCGTACCACGCCTCCTCCGTGAGGACCTCGCGCCCGAACAGCTCGCGGGCGCAATCCGGGGCGGCCAGCGCAAACCCCGGCGCCGAGTACCCCAGCCGGTGCTCCCGCGCGAGGTAGTCCGCCGGGCTGAGCCGGTGGTCGTGCGGGGCCAGCGCGCCGGGCCGGAACAGCACGGGCGAGCCCAGCGTCCGCGACGCCCGCCAGGCGAACTCCACATCCTCGTAGCACCAGTTGGCGATCGCGGGGCGGAACCCGCCCGCCAGGCGCGCCACCCGCGCCGGGAACGACAGGTTCAGCGTCCAGGCGTGGCGGTAGCCCCAGTCGTGGTCCGCCGGGCGCAGCACGCGCCCGCGCGCGTCGATCATCCGGTCGTAGAAGAACACGGCCCCGGTGCGCTCCATCAGCCGGTCGAACAGCGTCGCGCTCGGCGCGGGCTGCTCGACAAACGGGCTGTGGCCCAGCACGAGCGCGGGCGGCGCCGAGTCGCCCCGCTCGTCGTGGGCGCGCCGGTGGACCTCCAGCAGGTCGGGCGCGGGGAGCACATCGTCGTTCAGCAGCAGGACGATCCCGCCCCGCGCGTGCGCGAGCGCCTCGTTCCGCGCCGCGGAGACGCCCAGCCGCGGGGCCGTCAGGTCGGTCACCGCCAGTCGCGGGGCGAAAGCAAGGGCCGCGCCGGACGACGCCTCGTCAGGGCCGTCGTGAACAACGATCACCTCGAACCGCTCGGGCGCCATGGTCTGGACCGTCAGCCGCTCGAGCAGCCGGGTCAGAGCGCCCGCCCGGTTCCGGGTGGGGACGATCACCGAGATCAGGGGGCGTTCGCGCACGGGGTGGCTATCGACCGGACCGGTGCGCCGGCTTTTCCCGGACCGGACCCAAGCCCGGGTTCCCATCGACCGATAGGCAACCCGGAGGCCGGGCGGCGCGGACCGCCCGATCCAGCGGGAGGCGAGAGCGAACGAGGGCCGCGCCCATGTTGACCGCGACACTGTCCCCCGAGTCCGACCGTCGCAAGCACCCGCGCCACCGCGTCGTCCGCCTGTGCAAGGTGCGCGACCGGCGCTCGCTGCTCTTCTCTCCCGGGCAGACCTGCGACATCTCCGTCGGCGGGGCCATGCTCCGCGTCGACCGCACCCGACCCTTCGCGGAGGGCGACGAGATCGACATGATCATCGCCTGGGGCAACGACGCCGTCCTCACGGGCGACGCCATCGTCCGCGGCGTGGTCCGTCGTGTCACGCCCATCGACCACCACCACCAGTCGGTGGCCGTCGCGTTCGAGGCGCTGCCCGCCCTGCGCCAGCCCGTGACCACCCTGGCGGCGTAGGTCCCCGCTCGGAACGCCGTCTCCGATCGCCTAGAATCGGGGATGAAGTTGTGGCAACCCGCGCTGCCCGATCGCTACCTCGCCGCGTCCTCCGACGACCTGGCGGCGTCGATCACCGCCCGACGGCGCGAACTGGGCGACTCCCTGGTCATCCTGGGGCACCACTACCAGGTTGACGAGGTCGTCCGCCACGCCGACTTCACGGGCGACTCCCTCAAACTCAGCCAGCTCGCCGCCCAGCGCGTCAAGGAGCGCGGCGCAAAGTTCATCGTCTTCTGCGGCGTTCACTTCATGGCCGAGTCCGCCGACCTCCTCGCGCCCCCGGGGACCGATGTCATCCTGCCCGACCTCTCCGCCGGCTGCTCCATGGCCGACATGGCCGACTACGAGGACGCCCTCGAGGCCTGGGACCGGCTCCACGAGGCGCTCCGGAGCGAGGGGTGGGAGGGACGCATCGTCCCCGTCACCTATGTCAACTCCACCGCGGCGATCAAAGCGTTCGTCGGCGCGAACGCCGGGGCCTGCTGCACCTCCTCCAACGCCCGGTCCGTCTTCGAGTGGGCGCTGAACGGCGGGGCCGAGCCCCGGCGCCCGGGCGAAGACATCAAGGTGCTCTTCCTGCCCGATCAGCACCTGGGGCGGAACACCGCCGCCTCGTTCAAAATGAAGGTGAAGAAGGACACCTGCCTCTACGACCCGCGCCTGACCCGCAAGGGCGAGCCCCTGGGCGGCGCCACGCCGGCGCAGGTGACCGAAGCAAAGGTCATCCTGTGGGCCGGGCACTGCTCGGTCCACAAGCTCTTCCGCCCCGAGCACTGCGACGACATCCGCGAGCAGGAGCCGGGGATGAAGATCCTCGTCCACCCCGAGTGCGTGAAGGAGGTCGTCGACAAGGCCGACCTCGCCGGGTCGACGGAGTTCATCATCAAGACCATCCGCGCCGCGCCCAAGGGCAGCCGCTGGGCGGTCGGGACCGAGGTCCACCTGGTGAAGCGCCTCGCGCGCGAGGCCGCCGACCGGGGAGTGCAGGTGCGCATCCTGAGCGACTGCCAGTGCCTGTGCACCACGATGTACCGCATCGACGAGCCCCACCTGCTCTGGGCGCTCGACCACCTGGCCGCGGGGAAGGTGGTCAACAAGGTCTCTGTTCACCCTGAGGCCCGCGCCCCGGCCCTGCTGTCGCTCGAACGGATGCTCGCCCTGAGCACGCCCGTCGCAGCCGCCGATTGAGCGCCGGCTCCAACCTATCCTGCACGAGCGCTCCGGAGGATCCGGTTCATGACCACTCACGAGGAACGAGAGATGCTCCTGGGCCGCCCACAGACGGGGCGCAAGGGGCGCCGTCGCCTGCTCATTGGTCTGGGGGCGACGGCGATCGGGCTGATCGCGCTGGTGGCGCTCGTCCTGCCGCGGGCCGCCGGGAGTTTCCTGGCGGGCACGCGGACGATCGACCTGGCCGGCGCACCGGCGACCCTCGAGACCCGGGGCGTGTCGCTCCGGTGGTTCGGGCCGCAGGGCGTGAAGCAGGTGAAGGTGACCGACGCTTCGGGCGCGGTGATCGCGGATGTCTCGCTGCGCGCCGATTCGGGAGTGCTCGGCGCGCTGCGTGGGGACCTGGGCACCATCACGCTCAGCGGCGAGATCAACCTGCCCGAGCCGGCGCCCGCACAGCCGGAGGTGAACCCAGCGCCTCGCTCCGGGGGGGCTGGCTCCGGGGGGGCGGGCGAACTAACGCTGCCGACCGGGCTGCGCGTCGCGCTGAAGGGCGAGGGGCTGCGGGTCACGGTCCCGACCGCGAAGGGCCGGGTTGCGATCGACGGGCTGAACGCCCAGGTGGTGTACGACCGCGCGCGGACGGTGGTGGTCGCGCTCGCGTCCACGACGCCTCGGACGGACATCCGCTTCGATGCCTCGGGCTTCGCGGGCGCGGACGGCAGGGTCACGCCCGCCGGGCTAGTCGCCTCGTTCGTCGCCAGCGGTGACTTCTCGGCGTCGTTCATCGGCGCGCTGACCGGGCTCGACGCGCGAGCCGACGACCTGCCGCTCAAGTTCGATGCGTCCTTCGCCGCCCGCGACGGGCGAGTGCGTCTGACCGATCCCTCGAAGCCCGCGCGCCTCAGCGGCTCGATCCCGGGCACGCTGCTCGAGGCCCTCTCGGGGGGCGGAACTCGGATCACGCAGGCGGGGGCGCTCTCGGTTGAGATCGACCGGCTGGATGTGCCCCTCGCGCCGGGCGCGGGGTGGAGCAGCGTCGCCGCGCACGCGACCGCCCGCCTGGGCGAGGTCCGGGGGTTCACGCGCCTGGGCGGGGAGGGATCACCCGAACGCGCCCTGCGGATTGAGCCGCTGGAGATCGTCGTCGCCACCTCCTCCGAGCCGGGGGTCGTCACCGCCAAGGGCGGCACGCGCCTACGCATCGACGAGCAGCCCGCGGGCGAGTTCTCGCTGGACGCCCTGGTGAAGGCGCCCCTGGACGCTTCCGGCCAGTTGGTCTCCGGGCTTCCCGAGCGCCTCAGCGCCGAGTTCTCGTTGGCGGGCGTGCCCACCGGGCTGCTCGATGGCCTGGGCGACGCGGCCGGCGTGCCCCTGCGCGAAGCGCTCGGCCCGAGCGTGAGCGTCACCCTCAGCGCCCGCACGGTGGACGGCGCCGGCGCGTCGCGTCAACCGGGCGAACTGCCCACCACCCAGTTCACCGGCGCGGTCGAGGCGGAGCACCTGTCGATCGCGCTGCAGGGCGAGGCCGACGAACGGGGCGTGCGCGGGCCGGGCCGGTTCCTCCGCGCCGAGGCCACGCGCCTCGCCCCGGCGCTCCGCGCCCGGCTCGCCGAGGCGGGGTTCGACCTCGCCGGCCAAGGGCGGGCGGTCATCGAAGTGCGCGACTTCTCCCTCCCCGTCGCCGGGGGACTGCCGGCGCTCGACCGCCTGGCCCTGGCGCTCAACGCCGACGCGGGCGGGCTGACGCTGCGCAAGACCGACGGCTCGATCGCGCCGGTGGAGTTCACCGGACTGAAGACGAACGCTTCACTCGCGCCCGATGCGCCGATCAAGGCGGCGTTCGACTGGTCCCTCACCGCCGGCGGGAGCCCGGCGCAGATGAAGGGCGACCTCACCGCCGCCGGGCTCATCAAGAGCGACGGCGCCGGGGGCATCACGGTGTCCCCCGCCACCATGACCCTCGACGGGCGCGCCGACCTGAACGGCCTGCCGACCGATCTCGCGGGGCTCGTGCCCGAGCCCTGGCGGAGCGCCCTGCGGGAAGCCGCGGGCCCTTCGCTGGGCGGGACGCTCGAGGCGAAATCCACCGGCGCCGACCGCGCCTCGGCCACACTGGCGCTGGGCGGCGGCGGACTCTCGCTGAACGCGACCCTCGATCGCGAAGGGCGCACGCTGCGTACGGGCGCGGGAGGTGTCCGGCTCACCATCGCCCAGCCGATGCCCCTGCTCAGCGCTGCGCTCCAGGGCTCGGGGAACGACGCCCCTGCGCTCCGCGTCGAGCGCGCCGGGCCGGTGACCGTCTCGATCGATGGGCTCGAAGCAGCGCTCCCCGACGCGGGCGCACCGTTCACGCCCGACGCCCTGCGCGCCGGGCGTATCCGCGCGGAGGCCCAGCCCGCGCGATTCGTCGCCACGACCAGCCACGGCTCGGAAGCCATCGACCTCGACGCCACCACACTTGCCCTTTCAATCGGCGCTGACCGCAACCCCGCGCTGGCCCTCAACTCCGGGGGCGAGGCCTCCGGCAGGCGGTTCACCGTCGGGGGCGAACTGGCGCTCGGCGCCCTGCCCGGCGCCGGGCAGTCCGTCTGGAAGTCCCTGGCGCCCCGGGGCGCGATCGAGGCCAAGGGCGTCCCCACGGCCCTCGTCGCGCTGTTCGCGCCGGACCTCCTCGACGCGGCCCAGGAGGGCGTCGGCCCGTCAATCGACCTGTCGTTCATCGCGCCAGCCCCCGGCGATGCAACCGGCGCGCGGAGCGCCGCGCTCGCGCTGACTTCCCAGAGTGTCTCGATCCGCGGGCCGGTGACGCTCGGCGCGGACGCGCTGCGCCTCGGACCGATCGAGGCCGCCGCCCAGGTCACCCCGGGGCTGGTGCGCGCAGGCGCGGCGATGGCGAACATGGCGCCGGACGCAACGCCCACGCTGGAAGCCACGGCGCGCGTGCTCGCCAGCGTGAAGGAGGTCCGCGTCGCCCTGCAGCCCGACGGCGCGCCCGACTGGAATGCAATGGGCGCGGTGAACGCCCAGCTCCGCTCCGAGGGCGACGCGGTCATCGCCAACCTCCCTGGACTCGAGTCCGGGCGCAAGGCCCGAGTGGGCGTGCGCAGCGTGACCCTCTCGGCCACCTACGACCGCGCCTCGCCCTCTTCAAGCGAACTGACCACCCGCGCCGTGCTCTTCGACCCCGACCGACCCCAAGCGGAGATCGCGTCGCTCGACGCCTCCTCCTCCCTGCCCGCACCGGGCGGCACGCCCTCTCGCTTCGCAGCCCGGGCGAGCGTCAACGACGCTCCCCGGCTGGACACGCTGCTGGGCGCCGGGGGCCTGCTCGTCGAGGCGCTGGGCCAGTCGGCGACGCTCGACGCCTCGGGCGACCTGGCCGCCGCCAGGGCCGCCTCGCTCAGCATGGACTCTCCCCGGCTGAAACTGACCGCCAGACTGGCCGACCGCGAGGGCGTGCTCACGCTGGCCGAGCCCCTCACCGGGTCGTGGGAGGTCTCGCCCGCGCTCGCGGACCGCCTGCTGCGCGCCCGCGCCGGCGAGGGTCCGGGGGGAGGGGGGGGGGCGCCCCGGGTCCGGCTCGCCGAGCCGGCCCGCCTCTCGCTCAGCGTGCCCTCCTTCGCCATGACCGAGCCGGGCAAGCCCTTCAACCTGAACGCCCTCAAGCTGGAGGCCAAGGCGAGCGCGCCGACGCTGGCCCTCGTCACGGACCAGGGGCAGCGCATCGACCTGGCCTCCCCGACCATCGAGGCGCACACCATGGTCGAGCAGCCGGGCGACCTGTCCCTCACCATCGTGCTGAACGAGCCCCCCCCGGACGCGCGCCGCCCCGCGCCGGGCGCGACCGTCAACCGCTTCCGCGCCGATGCGCACCTCGACGCCCTCGTCGCGCCCGACGGGACGATCAACCCGGACGCGAAACTGTCCGGGCGGGCTGAGGGAACGCTGCCCACGGTGCTGGTCGACGCGCTGGGCGGTTCGAACGGCCTGCTGGTGGACCTGCTCGGGCCGACGACGAGCGTGACCGCCACCGCCGACGGCTTCTCCAAGACCTCCGGCTCGCTCGACGCCAAGGCGAAGACCGCCACCGCCGACGCTTCGGTCGTGGGACTCGCCGACGCGGGCGTCTTCCGCGTCACCGAGCCCGCCCGCGTCTCGCTCACCACGATCAGCCCCGCGCTCAGCGCCCGCGTCTTCGAGAGAGTGCTCCCGCTGCTGGCGAAAATCGAGAAGACCCCAGAGGATCGCCCCGCCGTCGTCGTCGCCAACGGGCTGGTCGCGCCCCTCGACGGCGACATGACCAAGCTCACCGGCGTCTTCGATGTCGACCTGGGCACCGTCCGCTTCGAGACCTCCACCCTCTTCGGCGAACTGGTCAAGCTCGCGCAGGGCAAGTCCAGCGGCAAGGTCGGCGAGCGACTCAAGCCCTTCCAGGTGAAGGTGGCGAGCGGCGTGGCCACCTACGAACGGGTCGAGATCCCCCTGGGCGAGTTCGCCGTCACCACCAGCGGCACGATCAACCTCGCAACCCAGGAGATCGACATCATCACCTCGATCCCCGTCTACGCCGTCGCGGATGAACTCGCCTCCGCCGTCAGCAAGATCCCGCTGCTCGACCGCGCCGCGATGATCCCCATCCGCACCCGCGGCACCTTCAGCAAGCACAAGAGCGAGATCGACCCCTCGCTCATCCTGACCGAGAGTCTGCCCGGCGACCTCCTCCGAGGCGTGCAGGACCTGCTCGGGGGCGACAAGAACAACGAGGAGCCCAAGGCCCCCCTCTCGCCCGAGGAGCAAGCCGAGCGCGAGCGTCGCAAGCAGGAGAAGAAGGAAGCCGAACGCCAGCGGAAGGAAGAAAAGAAGCAAAGGAAGAAGGAAGAAGGCGGCGGCTGATTTCGCTCCATCAGTAAGAACCCCGGGTGCCGGGGTACGACCGCAGGTCGTGCCCCGACGGGCGTCGAGACACGGAGAAGTCCAGATCACCAAAGGGCCAGAGCGCCAAAGGCCGGGCGCGGCGAACGATCACCACTGAGACACGGAGAGATCCAGAAGGCCATGGGTTCGGTATTCCAACCCCCTGATCCCTGCCTTCCTCCGCGCTCTCCGCGTCTC
>DOJA01000339.1 GCA_003511945.1 Phycisphaerales bacterium
CCTCGAACCCGCGCTCGACCAGCTTGTCGATCGCCGCCAGCACCAGCCCGCAGTTGGGCGCCTGGTGCTCGCCCTGCAGCGGGACCGGCACATGCTCGAAGGTGAACCGGGGCGTGGCCAGCCCCACCCTCATGTGCGGCCCAAGGGGCGGGTTCGCCTCGAACCGGCACGAGAAGTCCACATCGCCCCCGATGACCTCGAACAGCGCGCCGACATCCTGCGCCACCCGACGCATCGCGCCCACCGCGGCGGCCTCCTGCTGGAAGGTCAGCGCGGGCACGCCGGGCTTGAAGATCCCCGCCTTCTGCTCCGCGATCAGGTCCACCGTCGCGCCCAGGATCTGCGTGTGGTCCTTCCCGATCGCGCCGACCAGGGCCACCTCGGGCGTGATGATGTTCGTGGAGTCCAGCTTCCCGCCCAGCCCGACCTCGATCACCGCGATGTCGACCGCCTGCTCCGCGAAGTGGACGAACGCCGCCGCCGTCACGACTTCGAAGAAGGTCGCCTCGCCGTAGCGGGCCGGGAGCGCCGCCACCGCCTCCGCCACCCGCGACAGCGAGTCCGCGAAGTGGGAGTAGGAGACCATGTGGTCGTTGATCGTGATCCGCTCGCGGATGTCCATCAGGTGCGGGCTGGTGTAGGTGCCCACCGTGTACCCGCACTCGCGCAGGCACGCCGTCAGCATGGCGCAGATGGAGCCCTTCCCGTTCGTCCCCGCCACATGCACGCACCGGAGCGACCGCTCGGGGTTCCCCAGGTGCTCCATGATCTTCCGCATCCGGTCGAGCTTGAAGACCTTGGGATCAATGCGGCTGGGACGGGTGCGCTCGATGTCCGTGCGGTCGTAGACCCACTTCAAGGCCGTCTTGTAGTCGGGGAACGAGAACGCCTTGGACCGCTTGCCCCCGGGCGTCGGACGCTTCGCGCCGCCCCCCCCCCCGACGGCATCCGCGGACTTGGGACGAGGCGATGAACCCGATCGGACGCCGGGCTTGGTCGTGCGGGCTTTGGAGGGGGCCTTGGGCATGGGACGGAGAGGGTACCAGAATCACCCTCCCGACTCAAATCCAAAGTCGCAAGGCATTATTCTACAAGAGTTTACGCGACATCGCCCCCACTCGCCCCCTCCACCATCAGGCGCTTCATCTCCCGCACCGCCTCACGCAGCCCCACGAAGACCGCGCGGCTCACGATCGCGTGCCCGATGTGCAGTTCCCGCACCCCGGGCAGCCCCGCGATCGGCTGCACATTGTGGTAGTTCAGCGCGTGCCCCGCGTTGAACCGAAGGCCCGCGCCCCGGATCGCCTCGCCGGCGGCGCACACTCGCGCAAACTCTGCCGACAGGCGCTCGATCAGGAAATCGCCCCCCGCCTGCGCGAACGCCGCCGCGTAGGGGCCGGTGTGGACCTCGCACACATCGAATCCTGCGCGGGCGCACGCCTCCACCTGGCGTTCCTCGGCGTCGATGAACGCCGACACGATCAGCCCCGCGTCCTTCAGCCGGCGCACGACCTCGGTCAGCCGCGACGCCTGACCCGCGACATCCAGCCCCCCCTCGGTGGTGACCTCCGCCCGCCCCTCGGGCACGAGCATGGCGATCTGGGGCTTGAGCCGGCGCGCGATGCCGACCATCTCGTCCGTCGCCGCCATCTCCAGGTTCAGCTTGATGTTCACCATCGCGCGGAGGCGTTCGACATCGCGGTCCTGGATGTGGCGCCGGTCCTCGCGCAGGTGGACGGTGATCCCGTCGGCCCCGCCCAGCTCGGCCTCGTGGGCGGCGCGGACCGGGTCGGGCTCCACGCCGCGCCGGGCCTGGCGAACGGTGGCGACATGATCGATGTTCACGCCCAGCTGGATCATGGCCCCAGTGTATGCGCGGGGCCCACTCAGGATTCCGCCTGATTCGGCGCCGGGAACTCGGCACGCTCCCCGCTCAGCACGCGCCACACATCCCGCACCACCCACGACATGTTCCGGTGCGCCGCCCGCGTCGCAGCCCCGATGTGGGGCGAAAGGTGGCAGTTCGACAGCCCCAGCAGCGGGTAGGACGAATCGAACGGCTCGGGCTCGTGGACATCCAGGATTGCGCGGGCGCTCTCGTCGCCGCGCAGCCATGCCGCCAGCGCGCCGTTGTCGATCACGAACCCGCGGCTTGTGTTGATCAGCATCGCGCCGGGACGCAGCAGTTCCAGACGGCCCGCGTCCACCCAGCCCCGGTTCGACGGGCGCCCGTCCACATGCACCGAGAGCACATCGGCCTCCGAGAACAGCCGCTCCGCGCTCACCGGCTCGGCCCCGTGGCGCGCCCCGGGGGGGATCTCCCGCAGGTCGTGGTACAGGACACGCATGTTCAGCGCCGCGCCCACCCGCGCCACGCCCGACCCCACCCGACCCAGCCCCAGGATTCCCAGGGTCAGTTCGTTCAGTTGTCGTGGCGCCACCAGCTCGCCCCGCGCGTGCTTCCACCCCGCCCTGTCCAGCGCCGAGTCCAGGAACACGCGCGGGCGCAGGGCGTCGAGCATGAACGCCGTCACCAGCTCCACCACCGCGCGGGTGTTGGCGTCGGGGGTGTACACCACCTCGACGCCCCGCGCTCGGCAGGCGCCGACATCGATGTTGTCCACGCCCACCCCGGCGCGCCCGACCACCCTCAGGTTCGGCGCCGCACGCAGCAGCACGCCGTCCACCCGCGTGTAGGTGCGCACGACCAGCCCGCCGGCCCGGGCCAGCAGCGACGCGAATCCGGCCTCGTCCGGCCCGCACCGCACGACCTCGCAGCGCTCGCCCAGCCAGTCCCGGCAGGCGCCGTCGAGTTCCTCGGCCTGGATGACGAGCGCCCTCACGACGGGGGGCTCACGCGCGGGGGTGATGATCGTCCTCGCCGCCGCATTCGGCCGGCTCGATCAGAGCGCGCATCGAGGTGCGGCTGGCCGCGATGAACCTGTCCGGCCCGAACCCGCGGATCTGCTCCACTTTCAGCTCGGCCAGCTCGCGATGGGTCGTCTTGCACACCGCGCGCCCCTCGGAGTCGACCGCCTTGGTGATCTGGAAGGCCTTCTCGAAGGAATGCCCGAACAGCGCCTGCACCATCGCGACGACATACTCGTACGAGTGCTCCTGGTCGTCCAGCAGCACGACATTCCACAGGCGGGGCTGCTCCGTGGAACGCTCCGTGCGCGGCTCCTGGCGCGGCAGCGTGACCGTCTGTTCCATGCACACACTATACACAGCGATCCCTTCCAAGGGGGACGGACTGTGTTACTCGGACGCGAGGTTGACACGAGCCCGGGGCGGTCGGAGGATCGGGGATCGCCCGGCGGGTCGGGCAGTTCCAGGGCGAACGCGGGCCTGCACCGGCCCGGCTCCGACCCGTTCGGCGGGCCGAAAGGAGATGGATCCCGTGAACAAGGGAGACCTCGTCGACCGCATCGCCGCAGAAACCAAGGTCACCAAGTCCGAGGCGCTGAAACTGGTGGACGCCGTGATCCGGGGCATCGTCGAGGGCGTGCAGTCGGAAGAGAAGGTCTCCATCTCCGGGTTCGGCACCTTCCGCAAGCGGTTCCGCAAGGCGCGCACGGGAATCAACCCCGTCACCCGCAAGCCCATCCAGATCGACGCCTCGACCACCGTGGGCTTCACCGCGAGCAGCACACTCCGCAACGGGGTATGAGCCGGGGGGGTGTGAGCCGTGGGGTAT
>DOJA01000188.1:0-124 GCA_003511945.1 Phycisphaerales bacterium
GACACCTCGGGCAACTACCACCCCCACGGCGAGGGCGTCATCTACCCCACCCTCGTCGGGCTCGCGCAGACATGGAAGATCCGTGTCCCCCTCGTCGACCCCCAGGGCAACTTCGGCTCGATCG